>JANYBI010000757.1 GCA_025360875.1 Lentisphaerota bacterium | reverse complement strand
CAATAAAGTCTTCGCCAGCCTCGACGCTGTCGAAGACCAGCTCATGGATGCTCTTGCTTCAATGAATCAGAATCCGGAAACAGTAAAAACAATTTCATCTTTTGATTGGATTATTACTAGCCTGATGAACGCTACTTAGTATAAATTACTGTGAAACAGGCGAAAAAAAGAAATGAAGTTGGTTCCAATCAAAAGGAGAAATTAAAATCTCTTAAAGGGATATTGCCTTGTCCTTCTAAAAAAGTAAGTCTTGAAGATATGGAAAAGGCCATAGGAGCTGGGAGGAAAAAAGCTTGGAATGTCATCAAATGACCGGAGCGCTGGCACTTGTCCCGTCAGCCCCGCCGAATGACGGGGTCGAATGACTGGGATCCTGCCGGCAATGAATTCTAATTATGAATAAACAATCTTGAAGAAATATCTTCTTTATCTGTGTAGTCTGTGGTTAAGAAATATTATGAATTACCGTGAACCATTGTTTCGTCCGCCCGCCGAAGCTGATAGCCTGATTTTCCAGGTGGCTTATGGCTGTCCGCATAACTGTTGGGGGTTATGTCATTAATGCAGTATAAGGAATTCGCAGGCGTTGTCGTCAACTTGCCTTTGCTTGTTGGGAAAGGTATTTTAAGCAAATATGAGAGGGAAGGCAATTTTATGATAACTCGTGTATCTTTATCTATCATCACTTTTGCGTACTCTCTCCTTTTATCTGCGAATGATTACAAGGAAACATTCATTACTAAGCCACCAGTTAGCTTTAACGTAGTTATCAAAGAGAAAAGATGGAGCGGTGAAGTTACCTTTAATATGAAAGAGAATACATTGTCTATCGCATACGATAAAACCTATACGATTAGAGGTGAGGAGATAAAGAGTAAAACAATATCAGCCAACTTGAAAGACGAAGACAAGGTTTTGATTTATGAATCTGTTCTGCGAAGCAATATGTTTTCAATAAAAGACAAGAAGCTGAATGCTCTTGGGACAATTAAAAGATATCCACACAGCAACACTTATTTCAAAATAGAGCTGAATGAGAATAAGATAAATAATCATTTTGAATGCGATGTGGAAAATTTAGGGATATTCAATGCTGCCTCACCGAGAGATGACATCAATAAGTTATGGGCCTTATACGAAGTTACAAATCTCCTGTTGCAGCTAAGGTGTAATGAAACAATTCATTTTGACAATTGGCTGCTGATATATTTAATAGAGAGATTCAAGGCAGGTGAAAACGGTGAGGATAAATTTGATAATGATTTATTGCCAAACGGTATGATAAGTTCTCATTTTAAAATATTGAAAAAATACACAGATTTACTGAATAAGCAAAAGGAACAATCTCTAACAAAAGAAGAGTCCAACACGATGGCGGAATTTGAGACCATCTTAAATAGTCCAGACTTGTCAAAGATTGCTGATTTGCCATATTCTGGCTTTTTTCTATGGCAACTAAAAAAAGAACCCGACGAGCTTAATGAAGACATAAAAGTCATTCGCAAGCGTCTTGAGAAGTCAGACTTAAAAAATGACGATGAATTGAAACAGACTTTAATGATGTTTGAAGAGTTTCTTGAGAAATATAGTGAACAAAACGATAATCCTCTTTACATAGGGATTAAAGATTTCTATGAGCTTCTCAAAAACAAAGAAGAACTGCCCAATAATGGATTGAATCTCCCGTAGGAATTTCTTATGCAATACCGAGAGCCACTGTTCAGACCACCCGCTGAGGCCGACAGCTTAATTTTCCAAGTTACATACGGTTGCCCGTGGAACCAATGCCGGTTCTGCGGGATGTACAAATATTCGCGCTATGAAGAGCGCGAATATGATGAAGTCCTGGCGGACTTCAAGAAAGCCAGTAAGAAATATCCGGAGACCCAGAGGATCTTCCTGGCAGACGGCGATGTGATGATACTGCCGTTCGAGAAACTCCAGAAATATCTGCAGAAACTCAATGAGCTTTTCCCAAGGCTTACGAGGGTAAATGTCTATGCCAACGGGAGTTCAATTCTTGCGAAGACGAAGGATCAGCTCTGCGAACTTCGCAAACTCAAGCTTCATACGCTTTATGTCGGACTCGAGACAGGAGATGAAGAGCTCCTGAGGCTTGTCAGCAAGGGTGAGACCGCCGAAAAGATGATTGAAGCTGTGCGAATTTCGCAGGAATGCGGGCTTCGCTGTTCCGTGATGGTACTTCTGGGGCTAGGCGGGAAGAAAGACTCGGAAAGGCATGCGGCAGAAACTGCAAAAGCCCTGAACAGGATGCAGCCGAAGCTGTTGTCGGCCTTACGATATGTCGAAGTGCCGGGCACGAAGATGTTCAGCGGATACGAGACTGTCTCGGAATACGAGGCTGTCTGCGAACTTCGCAGGATTATTGAGAATCTGGAACTGGAAAGGACAGTGTTCCGCGCGAACCACGCTTCGAATCCGGTGCCGATGGAGGGAAGATTTCCAAATGACAAGGCAAGAATACTCGCCGAACTCGATTATCTCATCGCCAGAGGCGGACTTGACCGCAAAGGTCCAGGACAGCTGCCGTTTTGGCTCTAAGCGCAGAATACCTACTTAAAAACAAAGAATATATTCTCGCACAAAGACACAGAGACACAAAGCAAATAAATGGAGCAAAAGTTTTCGGAAAAGAGTTTGAGAAAGAACCCGTCCCGAGATCTTACAGACCCGGGATCTTCGATTTTCAAAAGGGTTTGTCTCAGTCCGAGTCCTCCACATGAGGACGAAGGGAAAAATAAACTTGATGCATTTCTTCGTGCTCTTCTGTATTCTTCGTGGTGTGAATAGTTCCCGACGCCTTTGGGCCGGGCACTGCGACTCTGTGCCTCCGTGCCTCTGTGAGAGAATAAAGGATTTAGAAATTTAACCATTCTGGTGCTGGCAACCTTGTTTCACTCGGTGCTAGACCAAGGGACGATAGACGTTGCTCGAAAAGGTAATGTCAAAATGAAATTTGTCTTAAAAAGTAACACAGACATTCCTGTCTGTAGGTTCAAATTTCATTTTCCGTCACAGACCCGTCGTCGCCAAGGTTTATGGCAGCGCTGAAGGCGACCAGGGCTATGCCTGGCGCGCAATGTCTGCGCTAGCGGTGACCCTGTCACCGCCCTGCGACAGGCTCAGGACAAGCACTCCCGGGAATGCATTCGCATTCGTAAAGAGAGAAATGCCTATTTCATTGCAAGTGAAAAAGGATTAAGTATATTGTCGGTGTTCATATATTTAATTGAATTGAGAAAACTGAAAAAATGAATATAAAAGCAATAGTTCTGAACAGCGTATTTAGCCTTTCCCTGGTTGCGTCCTTTTGTATTTTGGGGCAGGATAAGGAAAACAAGGGGGTTGACGACCTCAAGGGTATCAATGTCCTCGAAGGCATGAATGACGAAGTAAAGAAGGCCCCGGTGAAAACAGAGGTTCCTCCCAATGATGATGTCGACACCGGCAAAGTTGAAATGAAAATCGATGTGCCTTCGGAAGAAGCCCAGAAGAAGGCGATAGAGGAAATCAAGGGGACCTACGCTGAGAAATACAAGTCGTCCGACGCCAAGGTGCGACGTGATCTCGCAAGCGAATTATGCGCTGAGGCGTTGAAAAAGAAGAATACTCCTGAGGCCAGATATGCTTGCTTCAACGAGGCGATTATGAATTCGGCATATGCTGGAGATGTGAAAAGAGTCATGCAGATAGTGGGCGATATGGGCGGAATCTTCAAGATAAACAGGGTTGAGTTCGCCATGAAGGAGCTTACAGGCTGTGAGAAATACCCGAAGGCGCTGGGAGATCCGTCGATACTGGTGGAAGCATATATCAAATGCTATTCGTGGGCTGTCGATGACGAACTCTATGATGATGCGGCAAAGATCCTGAATTCGGCGTCCATATATGCGAAGAAGGCGAACAGTGGAGATCTGACCAATGAGATAAAGGATCTGAATAAGGAATTGTTCATATTGAAGAAGGAATATGCTCTTGCGGCAGGTCCCATCGAGAAACTCAAGGTGGAACCTGATGATCCTGCTGCGAATTTCGCAGTAGGGAAATTCTACTGTTTCACCAAGGACAACTGGGAGAAGGGGCTTCCAATGCTGGCAAAGGGTCAGGACGAGAAGATCAGGCAGCTTGCATCGGGAGATCTGGAGGATCCGGTGGATGTTGCGGAGATGACCCAGCTTGCTGACAGCTGGTGGAGCCTTTCCGAGGATAAGGATTACAGGCTTGTGCAGAGCGACCTCAGGGAACGTGCATGCTACTGGTATCAGAAAACACTGCCATCCCTGACCGACTTGGAAAAGACAAAAATTGAAAAGAAGATAGATCTTTTTAATTCAGCTTTAGGCTTGAAGCGTTCCTCGGTCAACCTGTCTAAAGGCGCTGTTCTCGCCTTCAGTTTTGACAAGAGCACGATCAATAAAAAAAGTACAATGTCAACGCTTTCAGATCTGAGCGGTCAGAGGAACGACGGTATACTGCATGGAATCAAATTTGTGAAAGGGACCGCTGGCGATGCGGCGGAATTCGATGGCAAGGAAAGCTATATCGAGGTGAGGGATTCCAAAACCCTGAACTTGGAAGGGAACCTGACGATTTCAATGTGGATTGACCCTGTTGATTTCGGGGCAAGACGCAATCCTTTCAATAAATGCTATGGAGGCGAAGGGACGATGACAATTGAAGAAGAAGGTACAATTAATTTTTTCTACGGTTCAACCGGAAAGGACATTCGAGGCGGATATTCGTCTGCCAACAGTTCAAAGACGCTTATTCCGGGCAAATGGAACCATGTAGCTGTCGTAAGGGATATGAAGACGGCAAAGACAACCTGGTATTTCAATGGGGAACTTTCTTCGGAATTGCCTCTGGATTTCACTAATATCAAGGCTTCCAAGGCAAATATTCTAATAGGCAAAGGATATGTAGGATTCTATTCAGGCACACTCGACGAACTTGCCGTCTTCAACAGGGCTCTTCCCGAAAGGGAAATCAAGGAGCTCTTCTCCATGGGAAAAAGAGGCCAGAGTTTCTGAATTTATTTCTAGTCTTTGCTTCGAAGAACGAATCCTGCTGTAATACTGTCCGCCATCATCTTTTTTCTGCATGTTTTTAAATCCGAATCTCGAATCTCGAAATTCGAAACAAACTCGAAACGAAAGACAATTCAATTCTGGAATAATGTTTGAAATATTTGATTTTTTTTCTTTTCCCAATTTGTCTCGGATTTCGACCTGTCCGCCATAGCTTCTTTGCGACGGCGGATATTCGAATTTCGAATTTGATTGCGACGCAAGTTGGTCTATGGACTTTGCAGTTGAAATGTATTTAATTCAAAACTCCCTATAATTGCATAATATTACCAATAAATTAACCCTTTGTACAAGTAAGACCCTGAATATACTGGTAATATTATGTCCAAAGCAAAAAACATAGGAGGACATTATGAATAGGAAATTTTATCTTGATCTGGCTGAATCCGGTGCGGCTTTCCCTATCGGGACAGACCTCGTAGTACATGAGAAACAGGAACCCAGGAAGGTCATGATGGACGGCGTTCTGCTTGGAAAGGCCGTAGAGGAGGCTTCAATGCGTTTCAATGCCCCTCTGGCTTTCCCCCTGATGGATCTGAAGCTTGAAAAGGCCCTTCTGCTTGATATCCTCGGCATACCGACCAGCCAGGTAGATACATATCACTTTGAGACATGTCCGACGGATGAAATGATTGAAAAGGTGAGGAACGAGCTACCGAAACATTCCCTTCCGCGGATCGATGCGACATGCGGTGCGGTCAGATATATCGCCGAGAACACGGAACTTGTTCCCGTAGGAATGTGCATAGGGCCATTTTCACTCATGACAAAGCTCATGTCCGATCCGATAACCGCCGTCTACATGCTCGGCATGGGCATACAGGCTGACGAGGAGGAGAGTGTCGGGACGGTGAAGAAGTCCCTTGATCTCGCCTGCATGGTCATAAAGCGGTATATAACGATGCAGATCGAGGCCGGAGCCAAAGCTATAATAATGTGCGAGCCCGCGGCGAACAAGATTTATATTTCGCCGAACCAGTTGGAGGAAGGTTCTGACGTGTTCGAGCGCTGTGTCATGGACTATGCGTTCGAGATCAAGGATCTTCTCAACAAGTACAAGGTGGATCTCATCCTTCACGACTGCGGAGAGCTTACCGACCATATCATTGAAAGGCTTGTGAAGCTTGATCCCGCCATACTGAGCCTCGGAAGCTCGCGCAAGCTCTGGGATGACGCAAGACTGGTTCCGAAGTCAACGGTACTCTACGGCAATCTGCCTTCGAAACATTTTTATTCCGATGAGAGGATCACAAAGGCGCAGGTCATAGAGAAGTCGCTGGAACTTTTGAGGAAGATGAAGGAAGTAAACCATCCGTTCATCCTCGGCAGCGAGTGCGACGTGCTGAGCGTTCCGGAATCGATAGGGACAATCAATGAGAAGGTCAGCGCACTTGTGAACTGCGGATGCGGCTGCGGATGCGGACACAGCCACCCGAGCAAGGCTGCATAGGCTGGGTAAATCCGAAGCACGAAATACGAAACGGCGGTAAATTCAAGGATCTTTTAATGTAGGGTTCGCTGTCTCAGCGAAGATTCTTAATTCTCTTGTCTGGGACAGACAACTCTACATCCAATAAATCTCGGTTTCATATTGATTGTCTCGGGGAATTTTATTTATAGGCGTCCTTGCGTTTTTCAACGGTCAGGATAAAGATAATTCTTTCTGGATTGTCGACTTGGAAGAAAACGCGATACTTGCCGATTCGGTATCTCCAGGTTTCAGGATTGAATCCGCGCAGCTTTTTGATGTTTGGACCGTAGAATGGCATTTGCCTAAGCTGGGTATAGACAAAGGAACTGAGCTTTGTACGGATAAAAGCTGAGTCATTCTCCGGAAGCTTATCAAGAGACTTGGCCAGCTCATCGGTTTCGAAGATTCTATACTCAGACAAAGCGTCCTCTCCTTGCCTTGGCATCGGCTGTTCCTCTTTTCAGGCCTGTGAGGAGTTCGGTGTTTCCGGATATCTCCTTCATTTCCGCCTCATCGGCAAGCTCGTGATCTTCCACATATCGCAAGGCAGCTGTTTCGATGAAGTTGGATAGCGGGCGGTTCTCGCGTTCTGCCATAGCGCGGAACATCTGATAGACATTCTCTCCGATCCGCAGTGTTACCGTCTTGCTCATTGTAATACTCCATTTGATTCTATTATATTCATATTGCTTCTAATAGAATACGATAGAATACATAAAAATCAAGCGGGAAACAACTTGAATAATCCCCCCGCCAATCTTGATTCTCCTTTGGATTCGGACTACCTTACCTCCATGATGAAATCAAAATTCCTATTATACACGGCATAAAAAACATTGACCATCCCCGGAAGCTGACAATGAACAGGATCCAGCCTGACGAAACAATTTCCCTGATACCGGACGGTTCTCCGACCGCAACGATTCCGCCGCGCTATTCGTTGGGTGTATCACCCGGATCTTACGCGGGGAAATGGACCGGACAGCCGGTGCGTCATCCGCTTCCGGAAGACAACGAAGATGAATGGGTACGGGCGCAGACCGGGTATTGCCAGCCCCATCCCGGACCGTCGGTCGGAAATTACCTGGTACGACGCGATCCGATGGCGCTCATCAGCGGCGACCTCCCACGGTTTGCTTTGCTTGATTACCGCCGGGAAGCGAGCCATAAGCTGACGCCGTACTTGCTTGGTGACGTGCGGGTCATGATTAAGATCGGGGGAAAAAACATCTGGCTGGACGAACATGGCGCGGTGGAAACGGATTATTTTCCGTGGGGTACGCAACATCGTGTCGAAATCGGACCGCTAACGGTACTCGCGACCGCGTCGTTGATCGAAAATGTCGGGCTGGCGCTGACGCTGGCCGTCGACCATCACTCCGATGAACCGGTCGAAGTTCTGCTTTGCTGCGGCGGGTTGGGTATGGCGGATATGCGCGGTGGCGATCGACCGGAATGTCTGCTTTTGCATTCCGAGTTGGAGGCCAATGACCACATAGTCATTGCGGATGGTGCAGCGCTCTTCACCGATGAGGCGATCCCCTATGCAGTACGAGTGCAGGCGGATGCCAAGGAAGTGGTTCTCATGGCGGATACGGATGACGTCCTCAAGCGAGCGGCCTTTCGCTGGATCCTTTCTGCCGGACCGGCGCAGTTGAACCTGGTGGTCAGCAAACAGGTATCGCCCAGTACGCCCCTCAATCCGGCGTATGCTGGGCAGTATATCTCCGCCACCAAACAATACTATGCGGATCTGCTGGTCGGACTGGAGATCAGGACCCCTGATCCGCTGTTGGACGCGGCATTCTACTCCGCCGTGGCGGGGCTGGACTACACATATGCCGCGCCGGGATGGTTCGAAGGACTGACCGACTGGCCGAGTTACTTTTCCAACAACTACCAGCTCTCCGCCGCGGTGGCTCTGCGGCAGGACGCCCGGGCCAAGGCGGCTCTGCGTTTTTTTGCGTTGCATCCCGGCGGTCCCGGACAGGTGTACCACGCTGACGGCTCAGCGGACGAGTCCGGGAAATCATATGCCCAGAATGACGGGCTGTTTTACGCAATTCTGCAACTCTACCACTACTGGAAAGCGACCGGAGATCGCGCCACCCTGGCCGAGGTATGGTCGGCGTTCTGCGGCACTCTTGAGCAGTATGTCTCCTTGCGCGATTCCGACGGCGACGGGCTGCTGGATTTTCACCCGGGCTGTAATGTTTTTCTGTACCAGGCCGATCACCTGAGTCTGCCGGGTGCCGGTTTTTCCCCTTCGGTGATGTTTGCCGCCATGTTGCCGCGCATGGCGGAGATGGCCCAGTCACTGGGCGAACAGGGACTGGCTGACGGTTGGCGGCTCCACGCCGACAGGCTCCATTGGATGTTGAGCGATCAGTTCTGGTTCGCGGAAGAAGGCAGGTTCGTGTCCGGCATCGATCCGCAAGGCCGGCGCCAAGTCGCCAGTTACTACACGGACTATGCCTTTCCGGCGCTGTATTCCAGCCTGCCGGTGGAAAAGCGTTACCAGTCGTTGTTGGCGATGGATCAGACTCTTTCTCTGGGTCCCTGCCTGCTGCGCACCGGGAATTACCGGCCGGACCTGTTCGGCAACAACGGCGTGCATCAGGTGGGAATGTGCGAAGCTGCGGAGGGGCAATGCCGCGAAGGGCGGGCGCAACGGGGCTGGGAATTGCTGCACGGCACGGCGGCGGGAGCCACCGTCATCTCTTTTTGTCCCGGCACCTTCTATGAATTCGCCAGTTGGGAGGGGCAGGGGTTGCTGAACAAACATTTCGGAAATCCGATCGGTTGTTATGTCCAGGCGGTGGTGACCGGTCTGTTCGGATTCATCCGTACCACCGCGCCAGCGGCACAGAGCTGGCAACCGGCCATCCCGGAGTCCTGGCCCCGCGCGTATCTGCGGCTGGGAGGGACGGAACTGGAAATAACTGGACAGGCCGCGGCCCGTACCTACCGGATTCGTCCGGATTCCCCCCAGGCCGCCAATCTGCGTTTGCCTCTCTTTGGCCGGCGCGCGGTGCGGTCGGTCGATGCTGCGGGGGAGGAGCTTGCATTTATCACAGAAGCGCATCCAGCAGGCGGGTTTATCCATGTTGAATTGGCGGCGAGTACCGAACACGTGGTAACCCTGACCTTGTCGTCCCCGGCGACACTTTCCGAAACTTTTGCACCATCACCGAAAAGCAAGATCGCACCGTTACCGGTCGCCGCGACTGCCAGGTATCGAACGGTGGCGATGGACTTGTCCCCCTATTTCAACGGTGACCGAATCCGGCCGGTCAACTTCTGGGGATATCTCGCCTGGATTCCGGGGGCCGAGTTGACCTATGATCTGCGCCCCTATGTGGAAAAGGCTTCCGCCACGACCGGTGAATTGGTGGCGGGTGACTTTAGCTTTACGGTGATCCCTGCCGGACGGAACCTGGCCGTGCTCTCGTTGGGTGATCTGGATTCAAAAACCAATCGTCTGGGAGCGGCCACCGTGCCGGCGCAATTCACTTTCCCAGTCGGACGGACCATCGCCGGATTGGAATTTCTTACGGTGGCCGAACCGCGCGTGCGCCTGACGGGAATGGAAGGGGGACGCGTCGAGTGCCGGTATGCGGACGGATTTGTCGAATCGTTCCCTCTGATCGTTGGCGAACAACTGGATTCCACTCTATCGCCCTATGCCACGCGGACAACCGTTTTCAGATTGGCCAAGGGACGTTCCGGGCTTTCCAGTCATCTGGCGGCCTGGCGGATCCCGGTGGACGCCACGCGCATAACTGAAACGGTTACCGTCCGTGTCACCTCGTTCGATATCATGCTCGCTGTTCTGGCAATCAACCTAAATTTTGCGTTTAAGGTAGCAAAATTTACCTGAAGGCCGATATTAAAATGAAATTTGCATCCGCAAGTTTTATTGCTATTGTTGAGCTCCATGAGTTCAAAAATGAAAAGACCTTTGAAGAAATGGCTGCTGGATATCTACCGGATTCTCGAGGATACGTATGGGGTTCAGCAGTGCTTTCTTAAACACGAGGATCCTCTCCAGCTGATGGTCAGCGCGATTCTTTCCGCGCAATGCACCGATGCAAATGTAAACAGGGTCTCGCCCGGACTTTTCAGGAAATACCGTAACGTCAGGGATTTTGCCGAAGCCGACATCAAGGTGCTGCAGAAGGACATCAAGTCCATCGGGCTTTTCCGGGCGAAATCCAAGAACATCATCAATGCCTGCAAAAAGATCATCAAGGAGTTCGGCGGAAAACTCCCTTCGGAGATGGAAAAGCTGGTGACTTTGCCGGGAATTGGCCGCAAGACCGCGAACGTCCTGCTCTGCCACGCGTTCGACAAGCCGGGATTTCCGGTCGACACCCATGTCCAGCGGCTGACCAACCGGATCGGACTGGTAAAGACGGAGAATCCAGTGAAGATCGAGATGATCGTGAACAAAAATATTTCCGAAGAATACTGGTGTTCCTTCTCCCAGCTTTTGATCTCCCACGGACGCGCCAGATGCCGGGCCAGGAATCCTGACTGTGAACATTGCGAAATCCGCAACCTCTGTGAAAAGAAGATTTAACCACCCGGCTTCGTCCTTCTGCTGAGGACTACGCCGTGGCAGGCAAAGTCACAGAGTTCTTTTCGGAGCGCCGGCATCTTGCCGGCAATTATAGTCAGTTCCTCTCAGTAAGATTTGTTCAACCATTTCTGAGGGCTAGCCTTAAATGACTATAAAGTCAATCTGCTGATGGAACAACATCAGTTATCCAACAGGTTCTGCAATTCTTGCAATACCACTTGATTGGCTTATAAGGGAGACCTTCCATCTTCATGCCTCTCTTTTTGCAACCCGGACATGACACGCGAGTCTTGTAAATTATAACTATTCCGATAATGCTGTAGGAAACAATCAATAAAATGACTGAGAACATATTGGATACGGGTGCGTCTGAAATCAATATCAACACAGCCACTACAATGGATGCAAAAAAAGCACTTGTCAGAAAAGATCTCCAAATCAACCTATTTGGCATATCCCATTTGACGCATTTATATTCTTCCTTGTTTTCCATGATCAGAATCTATTTGTTCCCATATTAAAAGTCAAACAGCACAGAAATTTGTCCTGCCTGAAATCCATGCTATCTTAAACGCCCATATTTTGTCTGGTTATTTTTTGTCCGGACGGACAAAAAATATAATGTAAAAGGAGAAAGATGAAGATCGCAAAGAACAGGATATTCATTGGCGATGTGCCGGTGAGCGCGATAGCTGAAAAATACGGTACGCCGACCTATGTATACGACGAGAACAAGATCCGGGAGAACTATCGCAGGGCGCTCAGTGCGTTCTCGAAATATTATCCCGATTTCAGGTTTTTCTATGCTGTGAAGGCATGTAACAATCCCGCCATAGTGAACATACTGCGCCAGGAAGGTGCTGGAATAGATGCCGCAAGCGTGAACGAGATCCTCCTCGCGAAAAGTGTCGGTCTCAGCGGTGAAGATGTGATGTTCAGCGGGAATTTCCTGTCGGACGACGACATCAGGCGTGGACTCAAGAGCGGAGTTATCTTCAATCTCGACGATCCTTCATTGCTCCCGCGCGTCCTGAAGTTCGGGAAACCGAAGATACTTTCGTTCCGCGTCAATCCCGGCTACGGGAAGAGCAATGTCGGTGAATTTGTCACGAACGCCGGGCCCAACGCCAAATTCGGGGTGCATCCCGACCAGGTGATGGAGGCCTACCGTGCTGCGAAGAAGGCGGGAATCAAACGGTTTGGCGCGCACATGATGCCGGGTTCATGTATCACCGAACCTGAATACTTTTCTTTCATCACAAATCTCATGATGGACATCATCGGCAAGGTCGGCAAGGAGCTTAAGATACATTTTGAATTCATAGATCTCGGAGGCGGACTCGGGATACCGTACCGTCCGGGAGAGCAGGGGCTGGACATCGAGGAGGCCGCAAAGCAGGTCGCCACGGCGTTCAGGGCGAAGGTCAGCCAGTACGGGCTGAAGCCTCCGCGTCTCATGATGGAGCCGGCGAGATATTTCGTCGGCAACGCCGCCTGGATCGTGGGCAAAGTCCATGCCATCAAGAAATCCTACAAGAAGATCATCGGGACCGACATCGGGATGAACACTCTTGCGCGTCCCGCCATGTACGGCGCCTACCATCACATCTATGTCGACGGCAAGGAGAATGCGAAGAGGGAGAAGGTGGGACTTTGCGGACAGCTCTGCGAGAACACTGACTTCTGGGTGAAGGAGCGCGAACTTCCTGCGAACATCAGGGAAGGGGACGTCGTCGTAGTCGAGAATGCCGGCGCATACGGTTTCGCCATGAGCTACCAGTACAACGGGCGTCTCCGTCCGGCGGAAGTTCTTGTGAACGGCAGGAAGCATTCCCTCATCCGCAGGCGCGAGGAATTCGCGGACATGATACGCAACACATCAGTTCCCGGGCACCTTAGGAAATGATTGAATGTGAATTTATCCAATATTGCTTCCAGGACGTATCGTTCCATGCGATGTTCTCATTTGGAGCTTTTCTCCAGACCCTTTATCTCTGCCTTTGACTTGTTTTCGACAGTTTGAAGCGTTTTTTCTATAATTTTGAGGCTAAGGAAATTTATAAAACTTAAAATGTAATGCCAACAATTTATCATAATTCTTCATATTTAAGATGGAAATTAATAAACATGACCATAAAAGT
>JANYBI010000446.1 GCA_025360875.1 Lentisphaerota bacterium | reverse complement strand
TTTCTCTCAAAAGACATTCTTTCAATCCCCCAAGGATCGTTTGGCAAATAAATTCAAAGCTCCAATTTCCAAAATTCAAACAATTTAAATCAAATAACAGCCCTTGCGGGCTTAAAAGAATGTCTTTTGAGAGAAAATTGCCGATATTGATTGGCTTGCTATTCATTGCCACGCTGTCCATTTCCGTTTCCGGACAGGATTCTTCCGACACTGCAAGGTCATCCTACAGCAAACACGAAATTTCCATTGCACGTATTTCCGTTTTAATACATAAGAAGAACTGGGAAAAGATAAGCGAATATGGCGCTACCGCAGTGGAACCGTTGGTAAAGGCGCTGGACAACAGCGATCCGGAGATCCGGATGAAGTCGGCGGAAGCACTGGGGATCATCGGTGACAAATATGCCGTCGAACCTCTCATCGGAATCATTAATGATGAAGACTGGCATGTCAGGCAGCAGGTTGTAAAGGCGCTTGGCAAGCTGAGGGAATCCCAGGCGGTCGAACCTCTGATCGGATGCCTGAAGGATTTATCCAGGGAAGTCCGCCTGGAAGTCGTGATAGCGTTGAAGACTCTTGCCGACGACAAGGCTTTCGAGCACCTTTTGCAGTGCATATATGATCCTGATGCATCGGTCCGCAGCGAGACAGTGAAAGCCCTGCTGATGACTGGAGGCGAACGCGTGGTGGAGCCTTTCATTGATTACCTTAACGATTCCAATTCGCTGTCGAAGGTCGAAGTCATCAGGGCGCTTGGAGTCCTTGGTGACAAACGGGCTGTGGGGCAGATGGTCCTATGCCTTAAGGACAAATCTCCGTCTGTGCGGATGTGGGCAGTGGACGCGCTGGGCAGGATTGGTGACAAACGGGCCATCGAACCGTTGAAAAGATGTATGGAAGATCCGGAAGCCGGTGTCCGGGACAGGGCTCTTGAAGCTCTTAAGAAATTCAACGTGGAGCCCAGGCCGCCACAGGTGGCTGCACCGAAGACTGATAAAAAGACGGAAATAGCTGTGGTAACGCCAACACCGTCTTCCGTTCCAGCCATCGACCAGTCTGCAATGAAGATCCAGGCAGCGCCGGCGGAGACGGTTAAAGAAGCCAGGAAGCCGGGGACAAAGGCGGTTCAGCAGGCGGAAGCCAGGAAGAAGAATTCATCTGTCTGGTGGCTTTATGGAATAGTAGGAGCAGTGGCAGCGATAATTGTTGCGCTGAAATTTTCCGGAATCTTTCCCGCCAGCACCTGCAGGACATCCGATGAGCTAAGCGTGGAATTGGAAAAACTGACTTTGCAGATAAGGGAGATAAGCCGGAAGAGGACGAATAATGCCTCAAGTGATGCCGCCTTGGACATGCTTGAACCGCATGCAACTGCATTTACCCATTTCCCATTGGATACCTGCAGCAGGGAGGACAAGAAGAAGCATCTCGGGAGCATGGATGAGGCGATTGCCCAGATATCGGGGAAACTCGGCTCAGGCCATAAGGGAATCAGGCTTCTCCGGAAAATGAGGCATCTGGTGAAAAAAGCCATTGACAGCGGTTGCCTTGATGGCCCGCCTGCCCGATCATAGCTTGTTAATTTTTGAAATAATCACTCTTTCCTGTCTGGTGAAGCGGATATTGGCAGACTAAGCATTTCAAAGCGTCCGCTTATTGTACCAAGGTTATGTTCAAAGCGGTTGCATACGGTGACACTGCGCTGCCAGCTCGAAGACACGATCTCCTGCGTATGTGCCAGATTGTTGCGGAGAGTCTCCATTTCGCTTATTGTCCTGCATGCGGCCCTGCGGGATTCCTGTCCAAGCGCCTTCCGGATTTCATCGTCATGGGAAAGTATCCATCCCTTGTCTCCATATTGCAGACAGTCGATGAGATCTGGATTCTGTCCGCGCCTGATGCGTTCCGACTGCAGATCCTTGGCCTTTGCCAGGCGTTGCGGCGAGATGAGATTCTGCCACGAACCGTCGCCGTAACGGTGGCGTATGATGTCCGTCATCATCATCTCCCCTACCGTGATTATGCCGAAGAGGAACATTCGCATCGGCGGCTTTTCCAGATCCTGCATGCTTATGATGGCTCCTACACGGTCGAGGACGGTGACAAAGCACTGCCGGTTGATAGACAGGGATCTGACCACTTCGTTGAGGCTTGCAGTGGACGGCACCAGATCGTTTTCCTGGCTGAAAGGATGGATATAGTCCTGGCATGTCCCTCCAGTGAGTTCCTCCATCCTGACATACCCGTCTACCAGACCATCCCGCCTGACCCCGACAATGTCGAAGTCTTTTTCCGTCATGAACTCCCTGACCGTGCGAGCATCTGCACCGGCATCGAAGGAGACAAGAGGTTCCGCTATGTCCATCGCTGAAAATCCTTCAACAAAAAGCCTCCTGAGACGTGCAGTCTGGCTGCTGTTCCATTTCATTGCATTCTCCT
>JANYBI010000443.1 GCA_025360875.1 Lentisphaerota bacterium | reverse complement strand
TATTGTAGGCGGTGTTAGGTGCGAAGTGCGCAGTGACAGTCGCGTTCGCCGTCAGCGTCGCATAAGTCTCCGGTGAAGTGCTGTCAACTATGCTCGCACCTGCCCCCGCAGTCCAGTTAACAAAATGATATCCGCTTCCAGCTTCGGCCGATATGAACCTCGGCTCCCCAGCGCTCACAAGCACCGGATGTTCAGGCGTGGTTGTTCCGGCTCCGGAGACTGCAGGCGTAAGCGCATAACTGGTGCCGTCAGCCGCGAAGTTCGCAGTTATTATCTCTTGACCGGTGATTTTGACACGAGTCTGGGGTAGGTTGGCGTTTCCAAATGTGGCGTTGTTTGTACCAGTCTGGGTCCAATTCACAAAATGATAGCCTGCTATGGGAGTAGCGGAGATCTCCTTCCACTCGTCGGAATAGACTTGGACTACTCCGTAAGGTGAAGATGTTCCTTTCTCGAACTGCGGATATACATATAGATTATGGAAAGTGCCGGTGTTGATCGCTGCGTTCAACGTGACGGTCGCATTGCCGGTGAGTGTAACCGTAGTCTCCAGGGCGTTGGCATCAGCGATTACGGGGGAACCGGACGTAACAGCCCAGTTCACGAAATGATATCCCTTGGTGATATCGGCGGATATGGTGAACGGCTCGCCTTTTAGGACGGACATCGTACCGGCCATCGGGCCAATCTGCACGCTGTCGGCGGTTCCGAGCTCAAGCTTCAGGTTCACGTAGTTGTCCGCCCCGGGCAGCTTGGCGATGAAGACGTCCTGGGAAGACATGAAGGTGGCAACGTCAAGGTTCACGCCTTCAGGATTTAACATTCCCGCCAGGTACACGTTGCCGCTGGCGTCGATGTCTATCCCGTAGTCGCGGACGGTTCCTCCGGGGGAATAGACAGTCGTCACCTTTTTCGCTAAATAACAGTCGCCGCCGGCGTCATACTTCGCAATATAAAGTCCACTATGGTTGTCATAGAGTGAAAAATCCCCGAACACTCCGAGATCAGGAGTGCTAAAATCAATAGTCGATGACACATACGCATTTCCAACACCGTCAACCGCGAGTGATACTACCGGGCCCATCGAGTCAATCTCAGGCAACTGATACATCCACATGCCTGTACCGTCCGGTTCGAGCTTTCCGATGTTCACTTGATCAAATGGGTCCAAGTCGTCGGGCAGCTCATTTCCAGCAAGACTGATCTCGCCCGTGTTGACGCCGACGAAGTATATGTCCCCGTAAGCATCAAAGTCCAAAGCCATCAGAGATGCCGTTCCGCCTGTAGAGGAATCTGAATTCATCGCGTTAACGCATGTTCCGGAAGCGTCATACACAGCCAGGAACATCCTGGATTCATTGACGCTGGTTATGGGGAACGACCCGAAATTGACTGACCCTGGATTCGCAACATATCCACCTATCACGGAGCTGCTGCCGTCCGGAATGACTGCGACTGCCAGACTGTGTACTTCTATCCCGTCGGCACCGGCCGTTTTGATCCATGTGCAGTTGCCGTTCGTATCGAGCTTGGCGAGGAACGCATTCCATAGTATGCCAGCCGGATTTGCCGTTTTCGCCCCGATCGTCAGGATGGTCGGCGACATGAAAGATCCTGTCAGATATACATTGCCTTCAGTATCCGCCACAAGCCATTCGGAAGTGGTCGAGATCTCATTGATCTGCTTCACCCACTGGATGGCTCCAGCGGAATTGAACTTGGCTACGAAATGGGAGTCTGATCCGGCGGTAAGCATCCCGGACGCAAACGTCAAATCGTTTGTGAAGGTGCCGCCGACATAGATATTGCCAAGCGAATCCACCGCAAGGCCAGTAGGATTAATGTTATCCGAGGTGCTGCATGCAGGATTTATCGCCATCGTGCAGGTTCCGGAGGAATTATATCTCGCTATGAACATGTCCTGGAGCCCCGCCCTCGTCAGGGTGAATGATCCGAAAGTCGTATTGCCGTTGATTCGTCCTGTGACAAGCACATTGCCCGATGCGTCGGCCTTCATGCTGCGCAGTTCGCACGTACCACCTGTCGATCTCTTCGCCCACTGGAATGACGGCGCAAAGAGCGCAGCTACAAAGTTGTCCCCGTCCGAAGGCGCGAGATTTATTGTGGTTGATGCAAGCGTCTTATCGGCTATGCCGGGGGTGCAGCCAAAATCCTCCCAGTTCTGGAAAACAAATCCGGGAACAGGAGTCGCCGATATCGGAATATCATCATTAAATTCGACCATTACACCGGCGGGCGAATAAGGAACTGTCATCCCCTCACCGTCAGGTGTTGAGAAAATGCGGAGTACAGCAGGCAACATTTCGAAATGCGCAGTGACTGTCGCGTCAGTGGTGCAAGTTACCGTGGTATCCGGCAAGTTTTCATTGGCGATCATCGCAGTGCCTGAATCTATCGTCCAGTTGACAAAGCGATATCCATCCATGGCAAAGGCAGTTATATCGTTCGGATCTCCATAGGTAATCCCTATTGGTCCGGCAGGCATCGTCCAACCCATGAGAGGATCGGAAGTATTGACTGTCAGTGTCGGACCGGCTGCATTTGATACTGATGCTGCGAGGAGGATTGCGACGGCAAGAAAAGACACAAGAAACCTTTTCATGGGGTGGCTCCATTTGGGTTTATGTTTTATTTTATCTTTATTGTGTAACACATTACAAATACTTGAGTAACATTTTTTTTAATAAAGAGCTTTGCCAAGATTATACAAGGAATGTTTATATGTTTTTTACTAATTCCACTCTCTACTTCGCGGAGGGCATATTTCCGGACTCGATAATGCGGATCTGGTTGGCAGGAAGATCCCAGCCGGGCTTCAGCTTCAGCGCGGACCTGAATGATTCGAGCGCTTCCTTTCGTTTCCCGAGCATGAGCTCCACGTACCCCCTGTTGTATATGTATATTGGATTGTCTGGCTCATTCTTGACGGCAAGGACAAACTCATCGAGAGCCTGTGCATTCTTTCCTGTCTTGCTGAGCAGGTTTCCGTAATTATTGTGGAGCGCCGCCGACTCGGGTGCGATAGCAAGTCCTTTCATATAGTATTCGCAGGCCTTGTCATAATCACCCAGTTTGTTGTAGGCGGCACCAATGTTTATGAGGGCGGTTATATGATAGGGATAATATCTGAGGAGCTTTTTGAGGAACTCTATCCCCTCTGCAGGACGGGCCGTGTTGCTATAAGCCCTTCCCAGATATGAGTAGGCCATTTTCCTGGAGGGATCCGTCTTGAGCACTTCGTCTGCGTACCAGATCGCCTCCTTATGTTTTCCATCCCTGGCCGCGGCATCCATGAAAAGGAATAAGTGGTCGGCTTTCAACCTAATGTATCCAACAGAAACCGCCGCGACCAGGATGCAAAACAGGAGTGCGCGGATCAGCAGAAGGGTCCTGCCGCCAATTGCCGGGAGCTTCAATTCCCTCAGAACCGTTTTTCCGGAAATTACAGCCAGCATTGCCACGAGAAGCCATAGCCAGCACACATGCACTGCACGCGACGCGGGAAAACCGAAGAACGAGACAATGGCATAGCAGAGGAATGAAGCCGCGATTGCGCCTGCATATATCCTTGTATTCACGTCATTATCATCCTTCCAAATGGCTCTGGACAAAAGCCACACGACGGCGGAAAGCGCAGCAAGAAGGAATATGAAACCTATGATACCAAGTTCGGCAAGCACCTGCAGGTAATCGTTGTGCAGGTTGAGCAGCGCCATCTTTTCGCCTGACATCCCATCATATACCGCCTTCTGGTGATATGCCGGATAATAGACCTTCAGGTTCGCAAGTCCTACACCAAGGATCGGATGATCCTTGATCATCTCAATCGAGTTCTTCCATGCAGCAAGCCTGAAATAGACCGATTCGGACTCCCTGTGCTTCATGGTCGGCTCATACGCTTCATTCTTCTGGATCTTCCCTGCGGCCGAACTGAACTTTTGAGCCGTGTCAGCCGCGTTGCTGAATACCATACCGAGCCGGTTTATCTGGAATCCCTTCGGAGTCATGCAGCTGCCAACGTTAAAAAGAAGTACGACAAGGATCAATCCTGCAATCTGGTTCCTCTCCAGCCTGATTTTCA
>JANYBI010000753.1 GCA_025360875.1 Lentisphaerota bacterium | reverse complement strand
GCGGTCACTTACCATTAGTCGAGTTTCCAATGGCTCAAGCTCGCGGCATATGTGCCTATCCTCCATTCCTGAAAGGCAAATCCAGAGATCTTTTACAAGTAAATTTTTCATGGCGTAAGCTACCCCATGCGCCGGAAAACGCAAGGTTGCTTATCATGGTCGTTGCAATTTATCATATTAAACATCATGTGATTAGGGATTAACTTCCAAGGAAATGCTCGTTTCCCATCTGTTTGTTCTTTGACACCATTCCTTTTCCGGATTATGTTCAGTCTAAATACCCTAAATATGAAAACACCATCACGAAAAATAATTTGGTTGTCCCTGGTAATCCTCGCGTTGGCCGTTGGCGGCGTGCTGGCGTTGGTGATTGTGTCAGTCCCAAAAGTGGCGCCAGTGGCCTTGAACATGCCTCTGGAACTGGCTGACGCCCTCCAGAACCAGCGTAAATCGCTGCTGAAGATGCAGGATGTCATGACCGGCGAGTATTGCGGGCGAAGCATTCCGTTCGACCGTGAGTTCCTGAAGAAATTCGAACTTCTGCTCAAAGCGCCGGGGGACCAGCAGGGCTACCTGTTTATTGGCAGCGACGGAAAGATCACTTCAACTCTCGCCGCTCCTGGCCGCATGGACAAAAACGGCGAACTTCTGATAGCGGATCACAACCTGACACTTTTCATCGATGGAAAACCTCTGCCTCTACTACCGTTGCGCAAATGGGACATCCACTGGGTTGCCAAAACCGGTGAAAGCCCGAAGCTCCCCGGCCAGAAATGTCCCGCGTTTTCGTTCTACGACGGATTTATGCGCACCGAGCTTGCAGATCAGTCCTGGACGGTGGTTTCCGGCAAATGGCAGCTGCAGAAGCACGGCGGCGGAATGCCTGCGAACGAGGAAGAGGAACACAATTATGAGGTCAGGCGCGCCGTAAACCCGTTCAGCGTGGTAGGATCCGATAACGGGATTCTTTCAATGAGCAGGGAGGAGTCGCCACACAGCCATTTTGAGACATCCTTTTATTTCGGCACGCCAAAGACAGGGAATGTCGTTGACGCCAATACTCTGCCGGTCACTCGGGACATGCTGCTGATACTCGGTAAGCTTGATGACCGGCCAATCGCATTCGGCTGGCGTGGCGAAGCCATGGCGTTTGCGCTCATGGAACGTGGTGCCGGCGGAGAATGGAATATTCTCAAGTCCTGGCCCGCACGGCGTCCGCCTCTGACCAATTGGTTCAAACTCGGACTTGACTTGACGGAAGGGCACGTTGTCAGCGCATACCTTGACGGCGTCCTGCTTGATACCGTCGATTTGAACAGGCGAGTGCCGGGTTTTTTCCATATCGGCAGCGGTAAGGACGATATGGAATTCGACGACGTCCGCGCCTGGAGTTTGCCGGAACCGGCGGCAAAAGGAACTCCGATGTATGTCAAGAGCCGTTTTTTCGCCACCAAGAAATCCAAGGGAGGTTCGGATCCGGTGCAGTTCGACCAGTGGGCCCGCTCGATCAACACCTTTACAAAATCCGCTACGGAAAATCCCGATGGCACCGTGACCAACAAGATCGTAACACGCCTGCCGATTTTCGGGGATTTTGCGTATGAGTCCGTTCCACACGACCAGGCGGTCGGTGATCTTCCGGACGGGCAGTACGAGTTCGCAATCATGACCAACAATACCCGCGACCTGTTCGGCACTGGGGATCTGGTTCCGGCGTTTGTCATAAAAATGGAACACAATAAGGATGGTTGGCAGGCTCTCGATCTGCCCGGGGACATCTGGCCGGCCGACTGGCGTGAATTCACGCTGAGTTTTGCGCGCCGTGCTGAAAACGGGAACCGGCTGACATTGAAGATAAAGGATAATTTCGTACCAGTGTCACCTCCGCTTGCAGGACCGATACATGTGGCGGTGAGCCGGATTACATCGAAAAACGACAAGCCGGTAACACCTGCGGCAACGACGCCACCACCAGCGACACCGCCTGTGCCAATACCGCTGCTGGCACCGGAGCACCACGCAATCTACTGCCAGAACCTGTTTCAGGAATTCTTCGAGGAATCGCCTGTGAATTGGAACTGGATCGAGGGTTCATTCCGGATGGCTGCACGCTGGGCCTGCCAGTTCCAGTGGAATTTCATGGCATGCGGTGCGACCGGAGTGCCTTTCATGTCAAGCAAACGCATTTATACCGGAACGCAGGAGCACGACTTCTACATGTCGTTGCGGCCGGTATATCCCTGGGACTGCGGGGACCCGGATTTCAGCTACGACGGAGACGAAGATGGAAAGAATGGCTGGAAGATCTTTATTGAACATGAAGGCTGGTACAACCGTCACGACCTGAACTTCTCATTCTGCAGCGATGGTCGCAATCCTCTGTCCGGATACTCGCTGGTTTTTGCAGGTTATGACAATACTGAGACCCGTCTGCTCCGCAAAGGGGTTACTGTCGCGTCTAGCAAGGATTTTTTCATTCCCCGTGACAAGGACCATGGCGTGATACACTGGCTGTGGTGGAATTTCCGGATACAGAAGATAGACGGGCTGATCCGAATCCTCCACAACGACAAGACACTGTTCGAATATACTGATCCCGAACCCCTTGATGGCGGGCATATCGGATTCTGGACCGTCAGGGGCGGATTCGCGATCTCAAGGATTATTTCGACATCAGAAAAGACAAGCGTCGAACCGCAGTTCCTGTACGTCGAGAACAGCGAATCCTCCCTTTGGAAACCTCTATTGACCGATGATGTGCGCCTGACTAGGAATGCCAAATCTGGCATGACCGATGTCACCGCCAACACTGGCGCCGGGTTTCATGCTGTCAGGTACGATCTTCCGGAACCGGTTGATCTCGGAAAGACTCCGGTCATGGAACTGCCGTTCCAGGTGAAACCGGATCAGCGTCGAGTCGGCGACGATGG
>JANYBI010000392.1 GCA_025360875.1 Lentisphaerota bacterium | reverse complement strand
ATGGCCAGCGCGAGGCGATTGAGGCGGGCAGGATCTTCAATGTCGATGTAGTTGCCGGAATAGAATTCTATACGGACAGGCCCGGAATCGAGATTATCGGGCATTTTCCTGACAAGAAAATTTTTCTGGAACTTTTAGAGTCAAAAGTTCCAGAAAAATTAATTAACCTGATAAAAGAGGCCAAGAAAATACAATTGGACGCGATGATAAAGAGGATTCCAGAATGCTTCAGGAAATTCAATTTTGATGCCGTAATAACCTCCGGAGACATTGATAAATTTGTACGCAATGGAGTTTCCACCAAGGGCGACATCAGCGTCATAATGTGGCAGAAATATGGACCGGATCTCAGGAAAAAAGGGATATCCTCTGATGTAAAGGACTTCCAGGCGAAATACACAACCCGGAAGGACCAGATAGATGTCACGATTGAGATAGACATCGATCTGTCGCCAAAAGCATTCATAAGGCGCATCTTAGACTGGGGCGGCCTTCCTGGACTCTCACATCCGACGGAACTCCGCAAGAAGGAAGGACTCGGAAATTGCGATCTTCGCAAGGTTATTGCGGATCTCGCAGAAGCCGGACTTCAGACGATAGAGGTCGACGGCTGGAGAAACGGGAAATGTCCGGAGACCGGCATGAACCAGACAGATCTTTTCAATCAGATGCGGGAGGAATACAACTATGCCCATCCCGACAGGCCTCCGCTCCTCTTTACAAACGGTTCCGATGACCACAACCAGCCGGGCGAAGGGCTGGAACTCGGTTGCGGGCACGACAGGAATCTCAGGCCTGAATTTGGAGAATACGCGAACATCGCCTGCCTTATCAAAAGACAAAAAGAACTAGCATCCAATCCATTTTCAAGATAAGCCCTGAAAGAATTTCTTGACGCACTTGCTAATCGTACAAACCAAGCTAAAGTATTGCTCCTTTCTGAAAATAACTTCCTCTTGGAGGATGTTTTCAGTCCAACACTTCTCTATGAATGTCGGGGTGTAGCGCAGCTTGGTTAGCGCGCCCCGAGACCCGCCGGGGCGGCGTGCTCGGGGAGGTCGGGAGTTCTTTTAGACAGTTTATTTGTTTTGTCAATATCCTTTTTCCCTATGTCGGGGTGTAGCGCAGCTTGGTTAGCGCGTCTGCCTTGGGAGCAGAAGGTCGAGAGTTCGAATCTCTCCGCCCCGACCAATTTTCCACATGCACTATTTTGTCTACATCTTAAAAAGCGACACTTCCGACAGATTCTATACCGGTTCAACTGACAATCTCGAGAGGCGCATTGCTGAACATCAGCGTGGCAAATCACCGGCAACACGAAACCGCGGCCCATGGACCCTCGTCTACTCAAAACCGTTCGACACAAGAAGCGAAGCGGTAAAATGGGAGATGGAGATCAAGAAGAAGAAAAACTCCGCAAGCATACAGAGAATCATTTCCGCTGTTTCCGAATAGCGCGCCCCGAGACCCGCCAGGGCGGCGTGCTCGGGGAGGTCGAGAGTTCAAATCTTTCCGCCCCGACCATCTTTAGCTACACTCTGCAAACTCCAAAATTTTTTCTTGTATTCAGGACCGCAAGTTCAGGAAGCCTGTCACGTGTCAAAGGTTTATTCCTGATCGTCCTTCTTCAGGACATCATTCAGCATTTCGGACGCCTTGGACATATCAAGCCAGGCTTTTTCCGAACACATATCCTTCAGGCAATAACAGGCAATAAGGCCATAAACGACCCCAAGGATCAGAATGAGCAATCCCTTGGTTTCCAGGCTTATGGGAAGAATTATAAAAACTCCCACGTGGACCATGACAAATGCAATTGCGCCCAGCAGAAGCGCAGAAATAGCAGTCAGCGTCCAGATGCTGAATTCCCTGGCTATGCCAACCGCCTTGATATACATCTTCAACGCCTCAATTTTGAGGGGACGGATCAGCGTCCCCTTCAAGATCTTGAAAAGGCCGGATGCCAATGAAGAAATAATTCCTTTAAAGAAATTAAGCATTGCATCACTTTGCCGATCTGCGGCCGAGAACGAAACCCAGGAGGAGTGCACCGACTCCGACTCCGGCAACATAAGGCCATGGATTCTTGCGGACGTTCTGGTCGATGGCTCCGGCAATTTCCTTTGTCTTGTCCAAGGCGGCATCCTTCATGTTTGCCGCGATCTCCGCAGCTTTCTGCGTGGCAAGGGCAAGCCTCTCCTTCAACCCCTTCTCATCAAGAATGGCGCTTTTAAGGTTTTCGTATCTTCCGGTTGTTGCACAAAGGAACTGATCCTTGTTTTCTTTTGCGGCCTCTTCAAGAAGCTTGAGAGCCTCATTAATTTTTTCAGTTGATATTGCCATCGTCATTTCCCTCCATTAATGTTTTTCTTCTTATGCTACTTCTCAAAGGCACCTGCAAATCCCCATCCTTTCATTTTTTGTTTTGATTATCAATATGATTCACATTAGCTGTAATCTTTTCATTATTTCAATTTCTCAGTTTCATCTATTATACCAGCATCCATTGTCATATAGCTCCAGGACCTTGTGTTCCCTTGCACGCCTGCACCAGCGATTTCCGCCAGCAGAAACCCAGGACAACAGACAGGGATGCGAAAAATATCGCGCTGAACATGCAAGTAACGAGTGCGATCTTGGCCACTCTCAAATATTCCCTCCCTATACCAAGTTCCAGCTTGCCTGCATCAATTCGACCCTCCCCCGCTTTAATCCTGCCCTCCCCTTCGGAAATCTGCCTGTCCCCCTCGGCAATCCGCTTCCTGGCATCGTCGAAGTCCTCTCCTCCATACAGCAGCTTGTCCGCCAACACAAGCACCGGGTTGCCCTCAGCCTGCTTGTAATCCTTCTTGCCCTCAAACGACTCTATCCTTCCGGCCTCAAGCCTGGATCTGCCCTCCTTGAGCTGTGGTTCCCCTTCATCAAGCTGCCTTTGTCCCTCGTATATCCGCCTTTCCCCGGCAGTAATCTTCTTCGCCAGAAACAGATAACCAACTTCCGACGCAAAAGCAAATATGACTATGAGCAGCAGTGAAATCACCTTGCCCATGGCTTTTCCCTCTCAATTTTACCGACAGAAACCATGATGGAGACGCCCCTGCCCCTGCTCGATGAGTTCGTTCAGTCAATCGTGAACATGCGGCATCCGGCAAGGACACATAACGAGATCACGGCCAAAATCATAAGACTCCACGTTAACAGCCTGTTGAACATGTTCTTCATTCCGCGTTGACTTTTTGAATTGTTTTTCATTTCCATCCTCCTTTTTATCACATTCTATAATTTATCTCTGGAAAATTGTAACTCCTTAAAATTGCTTGTTTTCCCATTTAAATTTCTGATATTTAGTTTGTCTTTAAAAATATTATAACCCATGGCTGGATCTCTTGAATGGAGGGAAACCCTACTTCCCATGGGGGAAAACCCTACCGGCGAGGAATACAGCGAAGAACAATCGAATGACGAATTTCGAACTATCGAATATCGAAGCCAACAAGAAGGTTAAGATCCAAGAATTATTGATAAACGAATCGCTTCCGGAAAAATGCGTTCGGCAGCAGTGAAATTTCCTTCTTTAAAAATCCTAAGCCCAGTCACCTCGTCTTCATATCGTTCATCGCATAGGTCTTGTCGATTTCGATTCCGGAAACGTAGAACTTGTCCCCGGACTGAGTCAGATAGATGATCGCGGCCTCGGCTCCTTTTTGACATATGGCCTTAAGAACCAGGCTATTACTGTCATCTTTGCCGCTGACGACAACTCTTGAAGCTGGGATACCATTGAAGGAAGAGAGAAGTTCAGGCGCACTTTTCATCAGGGATTCCGCCCTCTCAGGATTGTAATAATCCTTTACCGAAAACTTTCCGCACAGGAAGCTGTCGACAAACATCGCGGCCCTTTTAAAGTCCCCGCCATTAATGTAAGATGAAGCATTGTTCGCATCCAATGAAAAGCCGTTCTGATATAGGAGGCTGCAGCATAAGAAAACAATGGCCGAGAACAATAGGATATAACCGGCTGTTGCATCCGAAATCCAGTAGCATGGGATGTTTGCCCTGGAAGATTTGCCAAACTCCAATCTTATTGAATTGTCCTCATGTCGGC
>JANYBI010000357.1 GCA_025360875.1 Lentisphaerota bacterium | reverse complement strand
CAAGAAATTCACTCTTAGCTCTGTGTACTCGAACAATGATAAATTGCCTTTCATATTAAAACATTGAAAAGTTTAGTTGTTTCGAGGGCACAGAGTAGAGCATATTCATCGAGATTCTACTTTTTTTGTGAATTTCTCTGAGTCCTCTGTGGTTAGTTTTTTAAGAAGACCAGACTGGACTGGGTGGTTACCTTCCCCCAATTTTCAAAATTCAGTGTATTCAATGCAATAATTTGCTATGTAAATTCGTTGTGCTATAAGTATTGGTTGCAAAGCTTAATCCAGATTTCATTTGGCATTCTTTCATAAAACTGGAGAGATAATTATGAATAAGAATAGAATTAAAAATCCGACGTCGCTGGGAAGCTATGCCGGACACAGTCAAAAATTAAAAATCAAAAATGATTTCACGCTCATCGATCTGCCTGTAGTGAGGAAGTGTTTTACACTTATCGAACTGCTCGTGGTCATTGCGATCATCGCGATTATCGCCGGACTGCTTCTCCCGGCCTTGAGCAAATCCAGGGAAAAGGCCAGGCAGACCCACTGCCTTAACAACCTGAAGCAGATTGGCCTGGCATTCATAATCTACAAGCAGGACAACAAGGACTTCGACGTGGGTTGGGTTTCCCTTCTTTATCCGGATCAATTGAAGACCACGCAGATCTACCAGTGCCCGTCTGACGGCAATCCGCAAGGCACTGAACCCAAAGACTGGCTTGCCAGGCTAGACGGTGCCAGTTCTTTTGCCTTCCCTGAAACATACGACAGGACCGGGAACACGGGGCTTAACGTAAATCCAAATATTGCGGTAGGGAGTGTGAGCTACTTCTATGAGTTCTCCGATGCAAAATGCTCCTGGAACATCACAGGTTCGGGACTTAGTGGGAACTATACCTGGGCACAGCTGAAGAACTACCAGCTCAAGAACGGAGACGACACACATCCTGGCGCTTACGATTCCACTCTTTTCCCCGTCTTGCGCTGCTTCTGGCATGTCAAGCATTTAAAAGATTATGGACCTTCCCACCTTATTCCGAACGAAGAGGCTCCAGTCCTGAACGTAAGCTTTGTCGGCAACTATTTCCTGAGCAGGCTACATTGGGAAGAAGGCGTCTGGGAACCGTAATAACGGCGAACAATCGAACAGACGAATGACGAACAATCGAATATCGAAGTATGATAATTATTGTAGAAAAAAGGGACAAGGAGAAGGTGATCGGCAATCTTGTTGGAGTCAGTGCTTAATTACGACGGCGAATGCCGTCCCGGGAGTGCGCAGACAAAGTCTGCGCTCGAGCGGTGACTTTGTCACTGCATTCCGGGAAATGCTTTCACATTCGTAACAGGCCCATGAATAAAGAGTAAGCCTTAAAATTCCCATACGATAAATTTGCGCACATCGAAATCACTCTCTTGAAAAACAGTTATGCTCTTAAAAAATAAAATACGCAAGGCGGTCGGCCTCGACATAGGTTCCAGCACAATTAAGGCGGCTGAACTTTCCTGGTCCAAGGAAAAAGGCGTCAGCCTGGTATCCCATAAGCAGATCAAGCTTCGCGCCGAAGGAATACTCGACGAAGAGGAGCTGAGCCAGACTCTTTCCTCATGGTTTGACAGTTCCGGCTGGAAGAGCCTGGAGCTTTGTTCCGGCATGCCGCAGTACCTGTCCACTGTCCAGGTCATGGATTTCCCCGAGGCTCCGGCAGCCAAGCTCGACGAGATGATCGCCTACGAGACAAGACAGCTCTCAGGAGTTTCCGAAGAGACTTTCATACACGACTACCATGTGATGCCTCCTAAATACG
Organism: Lentisphaerota bacterium; assembly: GCA_025360875.1. Taxonomy (GTDB): domain Bacteria; phylum Verrucomicrobiota; class Lentisphaeria; order Victivallales; family GWF2-50-93; genus GWF2-50-93. The sequence continues at coordinate 4,738 of JANYBI010000357.1, read as the reverse complement.
GGAGGAAGAATCCCGTTCTGATTGGCATTTCCCGCCATTCCGTAATAATGGAGAAGCTGCATGTGCTGGACGCGGCAGGAATATGTCCGTCCGACATAACCATGAACAGCATGGCGCTGATGAACACCCTTTTCAGGCTGCATCCTACCGCAAAGGATGTCAACAACCCCCAGATGATTGTCGATGTCGGCGCGGAAAATTCCACCGTCGTGATTTTTGCCGGCGGCCAGATCCTTTCCATAAGCAGCCTGCTGTTCGGCTCGGACAAGTATACCCGTGCATTGTCGGAACTGCTCAAGCTCGACGAGGCGAAGGCGGAGGAGGAGAAGCTCAAGACGAAAGTCGATCCTGATGACGAGGAACATCCTTTCTACCATGTCTCCATGAGCTTCATAACCGAGCTCGAAAACGCGGTCGAACAATGGAAGACACACGAGAATTCCGAGACAGCGGGCATGGAGTTCTCCAAGATCTGGCTGTGTGGCGGCGGTGCCCTGACCGATGGTCTTCCGGACATGCTCAAGGCGAATTTCACCCAGTGCGACAACGAGGTGTTCGGCCCGCAGGACACGGACGGGAAAATACTGCCTGAGCTGGTCACCGCGTACGGACTTGCGCTCCAGGCCCTGAAAATGGAGGATGTGGACATATCGCTTGCGCCGTCGGAGATAAGCTGGCTGTCGCAGCGGAAGCGCAATTTCAAGTTCCTTTCCGCCGCCGCCGTCCTGCTGATAATCTCCATATGCGTCTATCTTGCCGGATACTACATGGCGTTAAATGACGAGGATGCCGCAAATATGAAGCTGATTTCCAGCCTGAAAATCTGCGAGGAGCGCATACCTGACCTTGAGAGGCTGGGCGACGACATCCGGCATTTCGAGAAGATGATTGCGCCTTTTGCGATCAAGGGCGGCAACATCCCCAGGTTTCTCACTGCCCTGAGGGAGATTGGAAAGATAAAGGGCGATGATTTCTTCTTCATATATCTGGCCGACGAGAAGAGTTTCAACGGGCTCAAGCTGGAAAAGACAGCCCCCAAAGAAGGGCAGGGCAAGATCTTTTTCAACCCTCTGTCCAAGGAGCCCGGCGCCTTCCTGAAAAGAGGCAAACCTGAGTCCGTAAGCGTGAGCGCCATGGTCGAAACCCGCTCATTGGTCCTCCTGGGTTTCACTATCACAGCCACCAAGAAGGAACACTATGACCTTGTCAGGCAGATCCAGACAAAGCTGAACCAGCTTCCGCTCTTCAGTTCGGGTACCGAAGAAGTCGACATACTTTCCGAAGAGGACAGGATGGGCAGGGAGGATGTAATGTCGTCCCCATGGATATCGCAGGTTGTCAACAGCAAGGATATCAATGCCCAGCTAGGCGGGAAAAGATTCAGGGATTTCGCGATCAAGCTTCCTTTCGCAGAGGAAAATGTCAACAAGGCCAACCTCCAGGAAACAAAAACCAAGGAAAAGAAAAAATGAAGAAATGGCCTAAACAGCATGCCCGCCTGTCTGCAGTTATGCTCATCTTCGTGCTTTTGATCGCCACGGTCTACATCCTCCTTATAAGACCTCTTGCGGTCAAAGTTTCCGATGCCCGTTCCTATATCAGCTTTACCAAGGGCGAACTCGGCCGCACCGGCTGGCCTCTGGACCCGAGCCGGCTCGAGACCTATGTACAGATGAAGAAGGGCGAACTCGACGGTACCGTCAAGGACGGAACTGTCAAGGACAACGTCGGTATGAGGAAAAAGTCGCAGCTTGTCCTGGCCCAGTGCACTGCGATGCTGAACAACAAGATACATAAGACGTTCGGCAACTCCTCGGATTTCGCGCATGATGTGACCAGGCTGGACTACCAGGAAGTTTACAATGAGCTCGAGCAGCGGCTCGCCAGCAAGGATATCTTCCTCTCGGAGGATCTGCTCGGTCTCGGAGAGAAGACACAGTCGCCGAACATATACCAGCTCGTGCTCCAGGCATGGATGCTTGACAAGCTGACCTCGCTGATAATGGAGAGCGGACTCCGTATCCAGACCGACGACAAGGTGATCGTACAGGACGAGAAAGGGCGCAAGAAGCCGGCCGTGAAGATGCAGTTCATGCCAATGATCGAATATCGGCTCTATGAGGAGGACAAGACCCCGTATGTGCTCGAGATCCCGATCAGGATAGCGCTTTATGGGAATGTCGACAGCCTCTGGACCTTCCTCAGGCAGCTGCAGTCGGATGGCAATTTCCTGCCGGCCTCCCAGATACAGATGGCAATGCTGCCTGATGTCAGGAATGATGACGCCCAGCTGTCGGTCGAGGCGAAGAATATGAGAGTGGAGATTGAATGTTCGGCCTTCTTCTGCCCGCTGGACAAAGCCGCCGGCGATCCGGCCAACAGGAAGCCTCCACCGCCGAAAACCCTCCCGGAAGGCGCATGACATGGTTGATATGAACAACATCACAACGGATCAGTTGAAGGAGAAGCTGGGGAAGGACTGGGAGAAGGTCCTTTTCTGGATATCTCTCCTGATGCTCCTTTTTGTAATTGCGCTCTTTGTGCTTAGTTTTTTGAAAGCAAAGGAGGGAGCTCTCGCCAAGTCGACAGATGCGCCCAGGCCGCGTTCATTGCTTAATTCGCAGGCCTTTGCATTCCTGGGCGACATTCCGCTTCTCGACAAGAATGAGAAGCCGTTCAGCTACCAGAAAATCCTCCAGCAGAAACAGCCGAAGAAAGTGGAACCGAAGAAGGTCGAAAAACCACCGGTCGTAACGCCGCCTGTTCCCACGCCGCCCACGCCGACACCAGCTGCTACTCCAGTGAAACCTACGAAAGTGCTCAAGATGCGATATCAGGATTTCAAGCTCATCGAATACAGGGGCGTCACCAGGTCCGCTTCAGGGGAGCTTCTGGCTCTCATATCGGTTTTCGACAGCAAGACCAAGGAGACACAGGAACTGACTGTCGCCCCAGGAGACATGATAGATAATCTCACAGTGGGCGTTGTCACCTCCGACATGATCATGATAATCGACAAGAAAAACCAGGAGCAGAGCATAATGTTCCAGTCCAGTGAAAAGGTGGTGCAGGAATGAGCTTGCAATCAACAGGTGCCTCCAAGAGGGAAGGCGACATATTCGAGCTGCTCCAGAGCCGTGGCAAAATATCGAAGCAGCAGGCTGAGACAGCCCATAAGCGCATGAAAAGGGAGGGCATACAGGCCCATCAGTCGCTTATTGAGCTCGACTGCTGCACGCAGGAGGAGATATACAGCGCCCTCAGCGAATGCACCGGAATTCCCCTGATCGTGCTGCACAAGGCCAATATCGAGGAGGACGCGAAAAAATGCATAGCCGCCAAGACTGCCATACATTATAAGATAGTACCTATATCGCTCAAGCAGGGTACGCTCGAGGCGGCTTTTGCTAATCCGCCTACCATCCGCATTCTTGAGAACCTGAGGCTCCTCGTCGGAAAAAGAATTGAACCGCGTCTTGCTACCGCCCAGGAAATTACGGCCACGCTGAAAAGCACCTACGGCCTCGGTGCGGAGACCGTGATCAGGATACGTGAATCCAAAATAGGCGACAGACTTACCGCCAGGGAAATACGTTACAAGTCCGCCGACGGGGATATCACCATTGACGACGAGTCCGTGCCGATCATCAGTCTCGTCAACCAGATATTGACCGATGCCCTTGAGATGGGTGCCACCGACATACATATCGAACCCTTTAACGACAGCGTAAAGCTCCGCTACAGGATCGATGGAATGCTCCAGGACATTCCGGTCCCGGATGGTGTCCGCAAATTCCACGAGGCAATCATATCCAGGCTCAAGATCATGGCCGACCTGAACATCGCGGAGAGAAGGCTCCCGCATGACGGGCGTATCTCCGTCCGGGCCGGCGACGATGAGTTCGATCTCCGCGTATCAATAATGCCCAGCCGTTTCGGGGAAACTGTCTGTCTCAGGATCCTGAACCGCAAGACAATTTTCCTATCCATGACGGATCTCGGACTCGAGGTCAACGACTTCAAGATAATCCAGAAGCTCATAGACCTTCCCCACGGGATTGTGCTTGTAACAGGCCCTACCGGCAGCGGAAAAACCACGACCCTGTATGCCGCGCTCTCGAAGATTGCGGAATCAAGGAAGGACAGGAAGATAATCACCGTCGAGGATCCCGTGGAATACGAGATGCACGGCATAAGCCAGATCCAGATGCACAACCAGATCGGCCTGACCTTCGCTAGCGGACTCCGCTCGATACTCCGACACGATCCCGACATCATACTCGTTGGTGAGATCCGTGACTCCGAAACTGCTGAAATCGCAATCAGGGCGTCCCTTACCGGACATCTTGTGTTCAGCACCCTCCATACTAACGACTCCGTCGGTGCCGTGAACAGGCTTATTGACATGGGAGTGGAGCCATACCTGCTCGCATCATCCCTGGTGGCCTGCCTTGCCCAGCGTCTTGTCAGAAGAATCTGTTCGGAATGTAAAGTCAAGGATGATCACATAACCCCGCATATCCGTGCCGAAATAGCGCAATTCCTCGGAATCAAACCCGATGAAGTCCATGCATGGAAGGGAAAGGGATGCGTAAGATGCAACCATACCGGCTATAAGGGCAGGGTTGCTATATATGAGATTTTCCTATTGGACGAGGAGATCCAGGATCTTACCACGGCCCATGCGGCTTCCAGTGATCTGAGGAGGGCCGCCAGGCAGAAGGGCATGAAGACATTG
>JANYBI010000320.1 GCA_025360875.1 Lentisphaerota bacterium | reverse complement strand
TGGGACAGGGCACCGGAAGCAGGCGCCAACACCCATCCCGAGCTTGTCGATGGATTTTTAAAGGGATGCTCTGAAGCCGGAATAAAGGAAGTGCTGCTGCCGGAATTCACATGCCATCCTGCTAACAAGACATTCGTAACAAGCGGAATACTTGCCGTCGCCGAAAAGCACAAGGCTGAAATGATTGATCTCGGCAAGGACAAGAAATCATTTGAGAAAGTGAAGATTGAAAAGGGATTGTCCCTCAAGGAAGCGGAATTTTCCAATTATTTCATGAACCCCGACATTGCCGTGGTAAATATGCCGGTCGCAAAGCACCATAGCGGGGCCGGACTCACTATGGCGATGAAGAACTGGATGGGTGCGGTCAAGGACAGGGGCTGGTGGCACAGTCACGAACTTCACCAGTGCATCGCCGACATTTCCACTTTCATCAAGCCTCAATGGACGATAATCGATGCGACAAGGACAATGATGGACGGTGGACCGCAGGGACCGGCAAAGGAGCTGAAGACTCCGAACATGATAATAATATCGAAGGATCAGGTTGCCGCCGACGCATATACCGCAAAGACTCTCTTCCCTGAGGGTACCGCCATCAAGGCGAAGTATATCCAGATGGCCGGTGAAATGGGCGCCGGAATTGCGGATCTCGCAAAGATGAAAATTACAAAATTTGAAGTCTGATATTTAAGATTAAGGTTGATGAGCTAAGCGAATCACTTGGAGTGCGGGAATTTATTACCGCCTTGTTCAGAGAAATTCATTTCTCGTTTAAATTTCGCAAAATGAATTTTGCGACACAAAGCGGTGATGAATCACCGCAGTCCAAGGTCAGGCCAGAAAGCCTGACGTAAATACAGAAGAAAGACAACTGATGCATTTTAACTATATTCTATTCATCCACTCATCACAAGTTTTGTGTCAATGATTTCAAGACGCACATCCCGATGGGTGGTCAAGGTATTCTTCCTCCTGCTTTCAGTCACACTTCTGATGGCCGGACCGCTTCCTGAATGGATCTTAAGAGCTGCCCAGCCCGGCAAGGGATTTCTCAAGGAAGTCATATTGATTCCTGTCTGGATGGTGAAATGGATGCCGGCCATAAGTCCGCTGTCATTTCTTTCATCGCTGGAGGCGCATAAGGGCGACCGCCTGATTTTCCTCTGGATCTTTCCAGCGCTGATGCTTCTTCTCATCTTTGTGCACAAGGGGCGTTTCTTCTGCAGGTGGATATGTCCGCTCGGGACAATTTATGAAACGACCTGCCTGAAGAACATGAAGACGCATCTTCTCAAAAAGAGAATTTCCGGCTACCTTTTCTGGGGAATTGTCTTCTCGTCTGCGGTCGGTTTTCCAATATTCCTCATCTTTGATCCGCTTTCCACATTTACCCGGGTGAATCTGCTTCTTGAAGGCTCCGTGACGCTTGCCTCCATCGTTCCAGGGCTGATACTCCCGATATTCATACTTCTCGGCCTCTTCCAGCCCATGATCTGGTGCGCCAAGATCTGTCCGTTAGGACACATGGTGGATTTCTTCATGAGGTCCGATGAGAAATATACTCAGAAATTCAAACATGATAGAAGGGAGATCGTCACCGGGATAATATTGGCTATACCGGCCTTCTTCCTCCTCAGGAAAAACCCTTTTGCCGGGAAGGAGACCTATCCGGTCCTTCCGCCCGGTGCCGGAGACAAGGAGACATTTTCCGCGCTATGCTCGAGATGTTATGCCTGCGTCAACGTATGTCCTACAAGAATTCTGACGGTGGATTTCCCGAAGGATTGCGACATGGGGCGCTGGTTTGAGCCGGAGATGAACGCCTATAAAGGCACTTGCCAGGAATCCTGCAATAACTGCACACAGGTGTGTCCGACAGGTGCAATCAGGAAACTCTCCTTTGAAGACAAGCACAAGACGCAGATCGGAATCGCCGAGGTTTTGAAGGAGAAATGCATAGGATGGCTCGAAAAGGATCATTGCGTAGTCTGCATCGAGTTCTGTCCGTACAAGGCGATTGACGACAAGGCCAGTGAATCGGGTTATCCCAGACCGGTTGTCAATCCGGAAATATGCAGGGGTTGCGGCATATGCCAGAATGCATGCCCTGTCAGGGACAATGGCCGCGCCATCGTGGTCGGGGGTATAAGTAAACAGAAATTGCTGACATAAATCCTGACGTCGCGCCAGGATTTATAAATTAAAAACAAGGGGATATATCAATGCAGATGTTTTCATTTTTCATAACCATATGGCTCAAATTCTTTCTGCTGCTGACGCCTTTTTTTGCGCTGTCATTCTTTCTTGTGATGACAAGATCCTTCTCTTCGGCTGCAAAAACTAAGCTTGCGCTTCGCGTTGCAGGCGCAGTGATCCTCACATGTTTTGTGCTCTATTTCTTCGGAAACGTCATATTCTCGGTATTGGGGATAACGCTTGACGCGTTCCGCATAGGGGCCGGCACGATACTCTTCCTATCAGCAGTGGATCTGGTAAGGGGGTCGAAGGGCAGCCAGTACAATGAAGAAGACGGGGATATCGCCGTGGTACCTCTTGCAATTCCAGTGATTGTAGGACCTGGCACGACCGGCGCGCTTCTCGTGATGGGCGCTGAAACTACCGATCTTCAGACCCGGATGCTCGGATATGGCGCGCTGCTGACCGCAGTCTTCTGCGTGACGATACTTCTCCTGCTTGCGAATCCCATAGAGAGGATAATCGGGCAAAGGGGCCTTTCCATACTCAGCAAGCTGACCGGGCTGATCATCTCGGCGCTGGCCGCACAGATGGTGTTTACGGGAATACAGCATTTCATGAAATAAATCCTGACGTGGCGTCAGGATTTATGACTCAAGCGTCTCGCGCACTTTCTCCACAATGGATTCCGCGGTAAACGGCTTCTGCAGGAAATGTATGCCGGCTCCTACCACTCCATGGTGCGCTATGACATCCCTGTCGTATCCCGACATGTAGAGCACTTTCAGTTCAGGCCTTTTCTTCCTGATGCGCTCATAGAGCTCCTTGCCGTTCATTGAAGGCATTATGACATCCGTCAGGAGCAGATCGACATGATCGGAGCAGTCGGAGACATACCTGACACAATCTTCCCCGCTCCCGAAACCAATAGTCCTGTATCCCTGGCTTTCCAGCAGGAGAATTGCGATGTTCTTTACCATTTCGTTGTCCTCGACCAGGAGGATGGTTTCTCCGCCGTGGCTTTTTTCCTTCTTCTTTTCAGCTGTCTTGGTAACGGCGGGAGCCGGGGGCTCATCTTCTTCCTGGCTTACCGGCAGATATATCTTGAATATCGTATCTTTACCCAGTTCGGAAAATACTTTGACGTGCCCATGGTGCTGTTTTATGATGCCATAGACCGTTGAGAGGCCGAGGCCGGTCCCTCTTCCCATCTCCTTCGTGGTGAAGAAAGGTTCGAATATGTGATCCATCACGGCCTTGTCCATTCCATGACCGGTGTC
>JANYBI010000741.1 GCA_025360875.1 Lentisphaerota bacterium | reverse complement strand
ATCCGGGCTATTGTGTACTGTGCTTTTTGAAAATATTACGTTTTCGGTCAGGCACTACTTAAACATCCATGGGAGGATAAAATGAAAAGAGCCGCGTTGATACTGTTTCTTGTCGCATGCTTTAATGTGCAGTGTCTGTTCTGCGAGGAAGCGCCAAAGGAGATGAAGAAGTCTGGCATTGTCTCCGCCATCGATCTGCCAAAAACCACCTTGTCCATCGAAAGGATCGAGGACAAGAAGCAGTTCACCTTTGTCGTTTCAAAGGACATGCTCTCCAAGTTCAAGGTTGGTCAGTTCGTGGAAGTCACCTATGTGAAAGACGAGAAGGGCAACAGGGTGGCGTCGAAAGTCAAGGTTGCCGACAAGCCTGCGGCAGCGGACAAGAATGTGCCTGCCGAGAAACCGAAAAAGAACGAAAGCGGTATAGATGACGATATTGCCCCTCCGGAAAATCCGGCTGATAAAAAGTAAATGTGATCTACTTATCGAAAATCCCCAATAGGCTCATAGGTTTCATCAACGAGGTGAAAAAGGCCGATTTCACCTTCATGATAATCTTCTCGCTGATCGTCGGCACTGCGACCGGCCTTCTCGCCGTATATTTCATCAAGGCGATTTTCCTGCTCACGGATCTCTTCAAGGGAATGGCCATGGAAAGAAACTGGCTTTATATCATCCTGCCGGCGATTGGAGGACTCATCATCGCCCCGATATTCAGGTTTCTGGCTCCTGAAGCCAAAGGACATGGCGTACCGGATGTAATACTGACAGTTGCCGCCGGAAGAGGACTGATCCGGCCCATAGTAGTCTTTGCAAAATCTATTGGCTCGATAATAACAATCAGCACAGGCGGATCCGTCGGACGCGAAGGGCCGATCGTCCAGATCGGCGCCGGTGTCGGATCTTCAATCGCCCAGTTCCTGAAACTTAATGAGAGCAAGACCATAACGCTTCTCGGATGCGGAGCGGCGGCAGGACTCTCCGCGACCTTCAATGCGCCGATAGCGGGGGTGATCTTCGTTACCGAAGTCATCATGCGGAGATCCGGGCTTCGCGAATTCAGCTCCGTTGTCATCGCCTCAGTCTCGGCATCTGTGATAAGCAGGGCGATGCTCGGCGACAATCCGGCATTCCAGATCGATCTGCCCTTCTTCCAGATGAAGTCGAACTGGGAACTCTCTCTTTTCCTCCTCCTGGGAATTGTCAGCGCTGTTGCAGGCGTCCTCTTCATCAAGGCGCTGCTCTTTTCCGAAGAGACCTTTGAAAAGACAAATAGCATACCCACAATGCTCAAACCGGCGTTTGGCGGACTTCTCTTCGGATTTATGCTTTTCTTCCTGCCGCAGCTCTATGGACCAGGATTCCCTGCGATGGAGAAAGTCCTAAATGGCGATCCCAGTTTCGTGCTTCCCCTGCTCATAGTGCTTGTCTTCGCGAAGATCATCGGAACTTCGACATGCATAGGTTCCGGGGCATCCGGAGGCGTTTTCGCCCCCGCCCTGTTCATCGGGGCGATGACAGGCGGAGCTTTTGGTAAAATAGCAAAGGATATATTTCCTAATTTCGTGACCGAGCCCCGTGTCTATGCCATAGTCGGAATGGCGGCAGTTTTCGGGGCTGCGGCGAGAGCTCCGGTTACCGCCATCATAATCATTTTTGAAATGACGAGGAACTACCAGATCATCCTTCCGATGATGTTCGCTACGGTCATAAGCGTCGTCATCGCCGAATGGCTGAACAAGGAAAGTATCTTCACATGCCAGCTCGCTGCAAAGGGAATTGACGTCTCGTCCATTGAGAACAAGCCAATACTCGAGATGATCAAGGTCGAGGAGGCTATGCTTCCGATTGACAAGTGTCTCACCGTTCCGGCCTACATGCCTCTGAGGGATCTCGAGGCGCATCTGCATGGGAACGACAGCAGGCGATCTCTTGTTGTAGACAGCCGTGGAAAACTTTTCGGGATCGTGACTTTCCGGGATCTTTATAATCGCCCGGAACTTCTCGATACCGGGATTGTCGCGGACATCTGCACAAAAAAACTGCTCACCGTCTATCCGTCGGACACCCTCGAGGACGCCATGCTCATCCTCGGCGGTGAAGACATCCAGTCCTTGCCTGTCATCGAATATTCCAGCACCAGGAAATGCCTCGGCGTACTGAGAAGGAGGGATCTGGTGACCGCATATTCCGAAGCGCTGCTGAAAAGCGAGAAGAGGAAACAGTTCATCCAGAAACTCAAGTTCAAAAATGCGACTAAAACCGAGTTCGTGGAATATCAACTGCAGTTGGAAGACTCATCGGCTGGCAGGAAAATATGCGAGATCAGGCTTCCGGCGAACTGCAATATCATCACCATATTCAGGAACAGGGAACTTATTGTCCCCAAGGGCAGCACTGAGCTGAAATCCGGAGACCTCCTTGTTGCCGTCGTCGAAAACCAGGAAGATTTCATAAGCGCCCTGCAATCCTGATAGCAGAACTTTATCTTCATACTTTCCCGTCAACCTGGCTTGCCTATCTTTAATTCAATTATATAATTGATTTAGATAATTGAATTATGTGATTGAAATATAAATCCAGGGGTTGAACATGGACAAGGGCCGCAGAAAAGACGGAGTTGAGACTCGCAGCAGGATCCTCGAAGTGTCGTGCAGGCTGTTCGCGGAAAAGGGATTCCGGAACACGATACATGAGGAGATATGCCGTCTGGCGGATGTGAATATAGGCGCCGTCAACTACCACTTCCACAGCAAGGAAAACCTGTATGTTGAATCTTGGAGGATGGCATTCCAGCAGTCCCTGAAGAAACATCCCATTGACGGCGGCGTGCCAAAGGAAGCCTCTCCCGAGGAGCGCTTGCGTGGCAGGATACTGTCAATAATGCGCAGGATTTCTGATCCCGATTGCGTGGAGTTCGAAATTGTCCACAAGGAAATGGCCAACCCTACCGGCCTTCTCAAGGAGGTCATCAGGGAATCTATAGAACCGCTCAAGAAGGACATGCAGGCGCTTGTCCGTGAACTGATCGGGAAGAAGGCTATGCCCAGAGACGTGCAGCTTTGCGAAATGAGCATCATGGGCCAGTGTTTCAATCCGGTGGTGATGCACAAACGGCGCAATGGGCAGAAAGGCCCGGGACTAGGACCCAAGCCGCTGGATATGGATATTGAGACTATCGCTGATCACATAGTCAGTTTCAGCCTTGCCGGAATCAGGGAAGTCCGCAAGATGATTGAAAACCGGGAAAAGGTGATTGCACATGGAAAGAAAAAATAATTTTACTCTTATAGAACTGCTGGTCGTGATAGCCATAATCGGGATACTCATAGCCATTACCGCCCCTGCCCTTAGCAAGGTCAAGCAGAAGGCGAACAGTTCGAAATGCCTGAATAACCTCCATAACATTTCCTTGGCCTTCCAGGGATATCTTCAGGCTTCCAACGAGATCATGCCGGTTGCGGCGGACATGCCGTCGCTCGGACTTAACAGCTATCCGCGCATTGTCGACGTCCTTTCAGCGGATCTCAACAACACGGAAATATTCCGCTGCCCTGCCGACACTGTCAGGAATTATTTCCTCTCTGAAGGGTCCAGCTACCAGTACAACACCATGATGGGAGGAAGGAAGCTTACAGAGGACTTCCTGCTGAAGGAGCTTGGACCGTCAAGGGCTTTTGTCATGCATGATTACGAGGCCTTCCATGGCAAGGCTGGAGCTGCAGGCGCCATGAATTACGCATTCGCCGACGGACATGTCGGAGATTTGGAATAGGAGAACCGAAATGAAAATAAAATATCTGCTCTGCACGTCATCGCTTGTCTTTTTGTGGACAATGTCCCTGGTCTGCCACAAGTCCTTCCTCCCTGTCCAAGTTCCAGAACCGAAAGGGCAGAAACCTGAGGAGATCACAAAATTTATCGCCTCGGCGGAATTCTCGAAGATTCCGGAGGAACAGAAAAACAATTACCTCGGGAAAATCACCCCTCCAAGTCCTGAAAAGGCGGCTGAAATGTTTGCCGCCGCTGAAAAGCTGTCGGATGAGGAGAGGAAGAGATTGCATGAGAACATGAGACCTGTTTTCGAAGCGGCGATGAAGAAGAGAGTTGATGAATATTTCGCTCTAGCTCCCGAAAAACGCGAGGAATATCTGGATCGGGAAATCGAAAAGATGGAGGCGATG
>JANYBI010000266.1 GCA_025360875.1 Lentisphaerota bacterium | reverse complement strand
GTCTTTTTTTTCCTTCTCCTTGCCCGCGTCATCCTTCTTCATCTGCTCCGAGAGTTTCTCAATTTCCTCATCAATGACCCTGAGCTGTGTCGAGAGTTCGATGACCTCTCGGTCGTTCTCAAGCCTGAGCGCGAGTTCCTTGTGGAGCGACATTATCTTGTCATGGATTTCCTTGAGCTTCGGATCGTCGTCGATCATCTTGATTCTGCGGTTATAGAGCTGCATGGCCGCTTCGGACCTTTTCTTTTTCAAGGTATCCATCTTGTCGGACATCGATTCGGCCAGGACGAAGAGGCTGCACAAGACGAATATCCCTGCCGTCATTAAAAAATATTTTTTCATGCTTTCTTTCCTTTAATAATTTTTTCAGAAGCTGAAAAAATTATATGTTGATTATCTGTTTCTCAGTAAAATACTCCGAAAGAACCTGTCCTGCCAGATACAGCGAGCCAGTAATCATAAATCTTTTTCCGTGCGGCATGTCCAGAGCCTCTCTGACTGAAGACGCCTTGCGTACGGGCTTGGATGATACTTTCCTGCAGATTCTGCCAAGCTCGGGCGGCGTCAGGCTTTTTCTGGAGCCTTTTATGGGTACAAAGATAAATTCATCTGCGACTTTATCAAGAAGCTTTAAAATCAATTCCGAGTCCTTGTCGGCCAGACATCCGAAAATTACCGAGAAAGTCTCTCCGGGGAAATACTCCTTTGAGCTTGATATCAGGACATTGGCGGCCTGGGGATTATGTGAGCCGTCAAGGATGCTTCCGTCGCTGAGGATCTGGAAACGGGCAGGCCATTTTGTCCTTGAAAAACCTTTCATGGCGCTTGAATGGTTAAATTTGAAAACTGAAGAAAGGTGTTTCACTATCGCCACGACAAGTCCTGCGTTTTGTTCCTGAATCTTCCCTTTGAGCGACAATTTTATGCCGTTGGGCAGTTTTGCAGGAGGCAATATCCTGGAAGCGCATTCCCGGGCCTTCTTCTTGACGACCTTCATTGCAGTATTGCTGAGATTTCCGCAGAATACTGGTATCCCTGGTTTAATGATGCCGGCCTTCTCGAACGCGATTTTCCCTTCAGTCGCGCCAAGATGGGCAGTATGATCGATTCCTATTCCAGTGATAACCGATACGACGGGACTGACAACGTTTGTGGCGTCAAAACGGCCTCCCATGCCAGTCTCCCAGACTACGAAATCGGTTTTTCCCTTGGCGAAATACATGCCGGCCATCACGGTTGTCACTTCGAAAAATGTCGGACATCTGCCTTCTGATTTCATCTTTTCGACGTGAGGTCGCAAGGTCTTGACAATGGATACAAGATCTTTTCTGGAAATAGCAGTTCCATTTATCCTGAAGCGTTCCCTTACGGACACAAGATGAGGCGAACTGTAGAAGCCGGTCCTGAATCCCGCGGATTTGAGGCAGGCTGAAAGCATTGCGCAGACGGACCCTTTGCCGTTTGTGCCGGCGACATGTATGAAGCGCAGGCCATTATGGGGATTTCCAATCCTCTCGAAGAGTTCAGATACTTGTCCGAGTCCTAGCTTGATCCCGTAGATTTCCAGGTCGGAAAGGAATTTCAAGGCGTCTGAATATGCTGGCATCACGGTTTCCGTCTATTCTTTGGGATGAGGAGGGTTTTGTATGATCACTACAAACTCGACCATGTCTTTCCAGACTTCGGAGTTGTCCTTTATTGACACCAGGCGGAGTTCCCAGGAAAAATCCCGCTTTTCCGGACTGCTTTTTATTTCCCGTATCTCGCTCAGAAGCTTATACTGCTTCCTGCTTTCGTTCTCATCGGCCGGATTTATCATCTTCATCTTGATCAGGCTCTGCCAGAGCTCCAGGGGCATATTGTTCACGAGACCATCGGAAGCGGTGAACTCATTGACAATGTAGGGAGGGCTGATACCGGACGTCGAGATCGGGGTGCATCTTGTCGCAATTGAAGTAACCATGAAATTGACTGCGCTCTTCCTGTCGAAAACGCTCAGGTTTATCCGTGGTGTCACAATTTCCCCTGTCGGCGGTGGCCTGTTGTCGGGCTGCATGGAGTCGCAGGAAGATAAAACTGTGCCCAGAAGAACCGCGAAAAAGCATATGATTGTTTGTCTTGCCGTTGTCATAATGATGTTGGGATATTCTAGACGCGCAAATTTATATCTTCAAGATATCAAAACAAGAATATGGAAAAACTTCTCCGAAGGGCTATTTTACTGGCTGGGCCGAAGTGGTGGAATGGCAGACGCGCTAGACTCAAAATCTAGTGTCCTCACGGGCGTGTGGGTTCAAGTCCCACCTTCGGCACCATGCTCCTGGAACTATTAGCCACAGACTTTCACAGACTCTTACCTCTACAATTCTCCAAGCGCAAGTCCCAATGATGCATTTCATTGGGCTTGCAAGGATACA
>JANYBI010000732.1 GCA_025360875.1 Lentisphaerota bacterium | reverse complement strand
AGGATTCATTGGAGAACTTCCCATCAGTGGAACCAGGAGGATTCAGAACCGGGAAGAAAGGTGTGGTTCAGGTTTTCAGACAGGGCGATTCGAAGCGAATCCCATTTCTGGGCAACTGTTAATTACGTCCATTTCAATCCGGTAAAGCACGGATATTCAAAGAAGGCAGATAAATGGGATACTTCATCTTTTACTGAATATCTTGAAGAGTATGGAAGGGAAAAGCTAATCTCAGTCTGGAACAGATATCCAATTCGGGATTACGGAAAGAATTGGGACTGAAGAGAAAGAACGCGCAAACATGCGCTACTACTAACGAAAGCCAGCAGACACTTGTAACGTCCATTGCTCTAAATTCCCGAGCGAGGCGGAGGCAGGCGAATTGATACTTGAAGTGCAAGCTGGGATTTCACGCCTATTTCCCCAAGGCTCCGTATAATATCTGATATTCGGCTTCGATGAATCCATTGTCCATATGTTTCAAATTATGCCTGGCAATTATTTTTCTCAGCTTACCAGCTTGCAAGCCTGTTCCTGTCGGGTTTCCTGCACCGATACTCTTCAGGTGCTTCAGGAAACCGGTGGTGTCCCGGTATTTCTCTGTAAAAGTTTCGGTTTGGAAATACGGGTCGTGGAAAGCTGAAAAATAACTGCGGATGGCTGCTTCGGTCTTGAACACCGGTCCGGGATATTGAGTGTCAAGTTCCCTGAAAGTGTCCCGCAGGCTGCCGAAAGTGGGTTCAGTCAGCATTGATAGGAATATCCTGCCTCCGGGATTGAGGCTGTCAAATATTGAAGAAGCCAGTTTCGCAAGATCCGACGACCATTGGAATGCCATGCCTGAAATTACCATGTCGAAGCTGCCTGGTGGAATGGACCTGTCGAAATCGCAGACGACGAAATCTTTTTTACTGACCGGGATTCCCGAGGTTTTCCCAATGCAGAGTGATAGCATCTTTTCCGAAATGTCGGTGATGGTGAATTCAGAACCGGGGAACATTTCGAAAATCTTTTCAGTGAGGAATCCAGTGCCGCATCCGAGCTCAAGTATTTTCAGTTTTCCGCCATGAGACTTTTTCTGCATGGAGATGATGGAGGCAAGCTTTTCCGCGGCATGTTTCTGGCATGAAGCCAATTCGTCATACCGTGCCGCGCCTTTGGAGAAGTTGTCAGCTATTTTCTTACTTGATGTCATGGTCGGAAAAGAAATTTCCTGTTAATGTCCTGCACTTATCCGCGTGGGTGAAAGGTAATGCGTGTCCTGCATCATCGATCACGTGGAGCCGGCTGTCCAGGAGCGCCGAGGCGAGTTCCTCCGCCAGTTTCACGTCTGCCACCCTGTCCTTCGCCCCATGCAGGAGCAGAACAGGTATCCGTATGCCGGCAACATTGGCGCGGCAGTCGTTCGCAGAGAGTGTTCCAAGGCCGCATGCAAGACAGGCTATGTTGAGGATTCCAGGATATGCTCCGGCGTACCTTTCAGGATGGAACATTGTCCTGTAGAAGTTTTTCACAAGGCTTTCCGGGTTTTCAGCTATATATCTTTTCATCATGCCGATTATCTCCGGAGGTTGTCCGTATGGATTGTCCTCTCCTGTCCGTGCGAATTTCGCAAATCCCGAATATATTATCAGCGCTTTTACATTCGGGAGCCTCGGGAGTGCCCCTATGCAGAGCATCGCCCCGAGCGAATGGGCGTGGAGCACGCATGGGCTGTCGCAGAAACTTCCGATCAGGCTGTCGAAGTTGACAAGCTGGTCGGTCGATTCTCCGCTGAAAAAGGAAAAGTCGTAGATGTCCGAGCCGGGATCGCCGATGAGCGGTCCGTATAACTCGGGCATGACAGCCCATCCAGGGACTAGGACTTTTTTCAGCTTTTTATCCATAGGTTCTAAATCTGAGGCATTTTCAAAATTGCCTCATTTGAACTGTTTTAAAGTTGGAGTGCGCTCTTTAAGCTTGCGTATTTTGTTTGTAGTAGGCGAATTTATACGCCGTTATTCTTTTTTAAGAACGCGCAATTAATTGCGCTACTACGAACGAATTCAAGACACGCTGAAGCTGTGAACTCCAACGGGTCTGTTTCCGCAACTACCGTTTACCGTATTTTTGAAATCAGCTCAATCTATATAGGAGGTGCGATGTTCGCAAGCGGTGGAAGGAGAAAAAAGAAATTGGCACATGAATTTACTTTTTCCGCCCCGATGCTAGCTTTCATCATGAAAAAAATATTCTTAATGTATAAAATATTCTTAGCAGTTGTTTTTCTGGCTCTGACGCTGGCAGCCCTAGGGGAGGATGCGACTCCTGAGGAGCTTGTCAGGCGGCTCGGAGACTCGAATTACGAAGTCCGGCACCAGGCCGGACTGGACCTCATGGAGCTTGGCAAGCTTGCCAGGAACGAGGTCAGGAAAGCGCTCAATTCGCCAGACCCGGAGGTCAGGGAACGTGCGAAGGAGCTCTGGAGATCCATGCAGTGGATGGTGTTCCCCAAAGCTGGCAAGGACATTTTTCCCGCAATCTCAAAGCTTGAAAACAAGAATACCGACAGGGAAATATGGGAGGGGCTCTGCTCGACATACGGAGAAGAGCTGATTTATCTCCTGGCGGAAATGCGTGCTGACCCTAAATACTCAGATCTGTCTGTCCGCGGATTCTCCCTTCTCCTTGAAAAATCCGAACCGGCCGCGCTTGCCTCTGAAATAGGAGGTTGCAGGGATATGGCGGCAAAGGAATCCATTTTAGGTTATTTGAAA
>JANYBI010000236.1 GCA_025360875.1 Lentisphaerota bacterium | reverse complement strand
TCCTGAAAAGAAGGTTCTTATCCAATCATCTTCCCCGATGAAGGGGAGGGACTCGTCCTCGTTGCTTGAAAAGATTGAAGGTATCATGGGGCAGGAAAATCTTTCCATAAGCGACGTCTCCAGATGGACTGTCGGAACAGGACCAGGCAACTATACGGGGTTGAGGATAGTTGCTGCGCTGGTGTCAGGTATTGCATTCAAGAAGGAGGGCGTACTGTGCAGGGGGATCCCTTCCGCGCATGCAATCTTGTCGGATATGATCGTGTCTGACAATGAAGCCGCGGCGGCCATATATCCTTTTGATGGCGGGAAAATATTTTCATATGGCGCATCAAGAATAAAAGGTAATATTGCGGGTGTGTCGGAAATGAGCGGTGTGTTTCCGGCAGATGAGTTCATCGAAAGGTTTCCCGGAATAAAATATGCTGTTATAGGAAGAGACATCGGATCCATTCCTGTGCGGATGGCCGAAACAGCACATGTAATATCGGAGTTTCCTGTTCAAAACCTCCTTTTCACCAGCCCCGAATCCTGGGAAGCCGGTACGGTAAGGGATTTGATTTATATAAGGCCTGCCGTTAATGTAGAGCCCATGCAGTTACGAACTGAAATTTAAAGGAATGCCATGATATGAGAAGACTTTGTGCCATCATTTGTATGTTTATATTTTATTCTACTGCAAATACTTCTTTCGCGGAGGAAAACAAGGACATTCCAAGACCGGATCACTTCTACAGCTCAGTACTGGCGACTGTCAACGGTATTCCCGTCACCCTGTACGATGTAATCCTCGAGACAGGCAATGACGAGCAGAAGCTTGGAATGATTTATACTGGAAACCAGTTGGCAAAGGAGATCCAGAAGCTTCGCATCAAGAAGGTCAAGGAGCTGGTCAACAGGAAGCTCTGCTATCTGGAATTCAAGGAGAAGGACTATAAGATTCCGAACCAGTATGTCGAGGACATGCTCGACGGACTTGCGGCAAACATGGCCGGAGGTGATAGGAAGAAGCTTGAGAAGAAAGCCCTGGCGGAAGGGATAACCTTGAACGATCTCAGGCTCAAGGCCCACGAAAAAATCGCGGTGGACATCCTGATCCATGAGTTCTGTTACAGGAATGTTTTCATAACACCCAAGGACGTCAATGAATATTACACGAAAAACTCTGCCGAATTCTCAAAGACTTCCCAGATAGAACTCCAGATTCTGCTCCTGAAGAAGGACGGGAAATACAAGGATGAGTATGACGATATCGTCGGAAAAGTCAAGGCTGACGCCATGAAGGCCGACAAGGATGTCTTCACGACCCTTGTCAAGCTCCATTCTGAAGGGCCTGATATTGCCAAGGGAGGGAATATTGGCTGGCTTGAGGAGTCAAAGTTGCGTCCTGAGTTTACTGTCGCCTTGAAAGGACTGGAGAACGGATCTGTTGCCGGACCTGTTCAGACTGCCGAAGGAGTATATTTCATAAGAATTACCGACAGGATGGCCGCCAAGGCGAAATCTTTTGATGAGGTAAGGGATGAGATATCTGACAAGTTGACGAAGATCGAAAAGGAGAATCGCTATGCCAAGTATATGGACAGGCTCAAGGAAAAAGCGGTCATAAGATATTTCTTCGAGGAATGATTTCAGTTTCCTGCTTTTAGAGATACCTGGATAAATATGGACTTAGATATTGGGATTTGTCAATAAATGAAAAGAACCTTCAGATGAATGAAACTATAATGCTGGTAGACGCATATTCACAGATATACAGGGGTTTCTACGCCCTTCCGCTGCTATCCAATTCCAAAGGAAGTTTTACAAATGCTGTTCTGGCAACTGCAAAATTCATGATAGCATTAAACAGGGACCATAGCTCGCCTTATGGTGCTGTTGTGTTTGACAAGGGCAGACCCGAACACAGGATGAAAATTATTCCGGAATATAAGGCGCAGCGGCCAACGATGCCCGTAGAGCTCAAGTCCCAGCTTCCTTCGATACGCGGGCTGATTGAGGCTTTCGGCTGGAAGATTGTCGAGAAGGAGGGGCAGGAGGCGGACGACATTATTGCGGCGATCGCCGTGGAGTTCAAAGGAAACCAGGTCAGGATAGTAAGTGCGGACAAGGATATCGCCCAGGTTATTGATGACAGGATAAAGATGCTCATACCTGGAAAAGGCGCCGGCGGGTTTGTCATCCAGGGACCGGATGAAGTCCTTGCGAGATTCGCAGTTAAGCCTTCCCAGATAGTGGATTATCTTGCTCTTATCGGTGACAGTTCGGACAATATTCCCGGAATCGACGGTGTAGGGCCTAAGACTGCGGCGAAACTCATTGGACAGTTCGGTTCGATAGAAAATATTATTGCTAATATTTCCAGCGTAGGAAACGAGAAGCTTAGGGCTAAGCTCAGCGCTTCCTCCGATTTTCTCAGGAAAAACAGGCAGATAATAACATTGGATCTTGCACTCCCGGACGATTTCCTGAAGGATTTGGAATACTTTAGGAAGACAAAACCTGATATTGACAAGCTGATGGCAATGGCGGACGAACTGGAATTGAAAAGCGTCAGGACCGAGTTGGAAAGGATTTACGGCGGGAATACGGCAGGATCTGTCGTTGCCGCTTCTAAAAATGCAGTTCCCTCGAAAAAGAAGGATGAGATGTTCACCCCAGACCTCTTCGGATGAGATGCCCATTGCCAGTCAAATATGATGCTGAGGGGATTGAAAAATAGCCTTTTATACTTAGATTACTGTCTGCTTCGGTTTCTTTAAATGATGATTATGAAGGTGGTGCATGTATGAAAAAGCTATTTATATTTTTTGCGGCAATTCTCGCTGTTTCTCTATTTGCAACGGAACTGCTTCCTGAGGCTCCCAAGGGGTTTTCGTGGAAGCAGATGCCATTCATAAAAGCACAGATCCTGATGCCTGATGAGTGGTTCTTCAGTTTCGTTCCTGACAACAAGGAGGATAAATACATTTACTACATTTCCAAGGAGAATATTGAGCAGAAGGGATTCTACGAGACTGGATTTAACATGAGGGTTGTCAGAGGGGTCCCCTCGAAGACCAAAGGGCAGCTTCCTTCCGAATATTCAGCTTCAGCGGTCGCTGATACGGAAAAGAAAGTCAGTTTTGTAAAGAAGTGGGAGAATGCCAAGGGGATATTCAAGGAGATTGGATTCATATACAATGACGCCCCTGAGGGGAAGGAAAGCATTACTGTCCACAGGTTGTACATATCGAATGACAAGACTGGAACTGTTTATGTCCTGACTTTTGAGGGTCCGACAAAAGGATGGAATGATCTGTGGAGGGATGTCGGAGAAGTTATGTTCAAGAATTTATCGATTGACGAAAGCATTTGAGACTTCCTGAAAATGAATGATGGCGCAAATAAATTCTCTCCTGAGCTTTCTCAGGAGGTCATGCTTCGGAATTCAAAACTTGCACTTACCTATGATCCTGAGAGGAACTTCGATACGTGGCGTATTGAGGTCAGCCGTAAGTTCAAGGAGCTTCTTGGACTTGATCTCTTTAAGAAAGTTGATCCGCGCCTGAGGATCGATTATTCTGAAAAGAAAGACTCCTTTCATGAGACGCGTTTCATTTTCGCGTCAGAAGAGAATACCGACGTGCCATGTCATCTGCTTGTGCCGGCTTCAGGAAAGCCCCCTTATCCTGTTGTCATCTGCCTCCAGGGGCATACTGCCGGAATGCATATTTCACTTGGGAGACCTAAATTTGAAGGAGATCAGGAAAGCATCAGCGGAGAAAGGGATTTTGCGATACAGGCGGTAAACGAGGGATATGCGGCGCTTGTGCTCGAGCAGCGCTGTTTCGGTGAACGTTCCGACATGAGGCCAAAGGAAAGACGCACCTTTTCGGCAACATGCCATCATGCAAGCATGGTGGAGATAATTCTCGGTCGGACCATGGCGGCAGCAAGGGTATGGGACGTGTCCAGAGCCATCGACATGTTGAAAAATTTCCCTGATATCGACACACAGAGAATAGGCTGTATGGGGAATTCAGGAGGAGGCACAGTTTCCTATTATGCCGCCTGTCTGGATCCGAGGATTAAAATCGCCATGCCGTCATGCTGTTTCTGCACATTTGAGGATTCCATAGGAAAAATTGACCATTGCGCCGACAATTACATCCCGGGAATCATGAAGTTTTTTGAAATGCCTGACCTCTCCTGTCTGATTCCTGCCCGACATTTAATAGTCGTAGCAGGAAAGACCGACCCAATATTCCCCTTTGATTCAGCGAAAAAAGCTTTTGAAAAGGTGAAAATCATCTATGGAAAAGCAGGAATGCCTGAAAGGTGCGTACTTGTGGAAGGTGATGGGGGGCACCGTTTCTACGCAAAACAGGCCTGGTCGGAATTCCGGAGATTGTCAGGCTGGAACAAGTAGCTACGGGCCAGTCCTGCAAGTTATATTTTCTTCCAAGTCGCTACGACTTGGAAGAAAATATCAGTCCAGATATTTTGTCATCAGCTTGAAATCCTTGCATCTTTCATTTGGTGATACCGCTGAAAGAAAGAATTCCTCTCCGCCGTATACATCTTTCTCTATCCAGGTAGTGGCTGAGGTGGCGACTTCCATGCCGGATTCGTTAAACCACTGGAACCTGTAGGCGAATTTGAAATCAGAACTACGGACGTTCTTGAAAGTGACTTGGACTTTCAGAAGACCGCTTGCAAGCTCCTGTTTGTCCACGCTTGCAACCTGCAACCTGTCGTCTAGAGCGGAATCGGTGATTACACGCTTGTTCCTTACAAAGTCCTTTTGCATGACCTTGTCGGTGTTCTCAACCGTGTTAACAGGCGAGTTGCATGCGGAGAGCGCGAATATCGCAAGCGCCATTGCCGGAAGTGCCAGAAATTTCATGTTCATTGTCATACCTCTTTTGGTTTTGATAATATACAGCGATATTTATTCGAATTCAAAAAGCCTTACAGAGATGTTTCCCTGTCCAACATGGCGGACATGGACAAATGCGCGCTGCTTTTCAACGGTAATTTCAACAGGTTCAGCTGAAACCATGGAGCCGTCACGGGATATTGCCGACAATTTCAGTTTTCCGTCAGCTGGGCGTGGCAGCTGGGCGACCTGGTATTCGCAAGGGAGGGTCTGCCAGCAGCGCGTGTCCGCGGTGTTGAAAGTGTATTTGTATATGCTGGTGACGACAATTGTACCAATTATTGCGACCCAGCTTCCGCTCTGCCAGGCAGCCACTATCGCGGCGGCGCTCGCGCCCTCCTTGATCACAGTCGATATGACGAGTCTGGTTATCATTCCGGGAAAGATTTCCTTGTATTCCTGTGACACGACCGAATTCATTGCTGAAATGGTAACGGTCCTGAAAGAGTTCCCGGAGGAATCCTTGATCTCGATACA
>JANYBI010000229.1 GCA_025360875.1 Lentisphaerota bacterium | reverse complement strand
GATCCAGATGTCCTCCGGAATGGAATGGGCGACCGGTTTCCCATCGAGCTTGGCCGCTGGAATCCTGTCATAGGAGAATATATCCCTTAGCAGGTTCGGTTCAGATGTGTTTATAAGTTCGTGTTTCATTATTCACTTATTTAAAATTTCGAAAAAGTAAATTAATGCAATGAATGGCGTTTGTAAAGTCAAATAGGATTATCTATAATTAAATTCATTGAAAATTTCCGTTTGATGGAGGATGTGCCGTCATGCCGTCGAAGGTTGAAAAATTCAGAAGGATCCTTTTCTGGCTCTTTCTAGCTGTGGCAACGCTGCTTCTCGGTACTGTTTTCATAACAGACGAACAGTGGCTTTCAGAAATCATGCTCTCAGCGGCATTGTACACGTCCATACTGGTGCTCTGGGTCTGTATTTTCATCCTCCCGGCAATGTTCTTTTTCAACGGAACAAGGGATGCCGCCGCATGCATCACCGAGTTCGCATCCTTTGTATTCGGACTGACCCTCTGGTTCATGGGCGTCAAGCTTACGTATGCCATTGTCGGGCCGTTGATGGTCCTTTTCGGACTCCTTATCTTTGGAGTTGGCTGCATACCCTTTGCATTCTTCCTCACCTGGTATGTCAGTCGGTGGGTGGATCTGGAAATTCTTTCCCTGCTCCTTGTATTGTGCATTCTGTGCAGAACAGTCACATACATTTATTTCATGAACAAGGCCAGAAAAGAGCAGGAGGAGGCAAAGTCGGAAAGGTTCATGTGAAGCAGACTAATTCTTCCCGGGCTTGCTCAGATCCACCACTTTCCTCGGCTTTCCCTGGACATATCCTTCCCTGTTCATCTGTGACTGGAGAGTTTCCTTCCGCCTGATCCATTTCGCGCCTTCCGGTCTTATGGAAAGGATATCGGTCGGGCCCCCGACTGATTTGGGACGGGGCTGGAATTTCATTATTGTTTCAGTGACACTTATTGAAGAGCTGGCAAAATCGATCGCGTTGTCAAGGGACATGTGCGCCCATGGAATCCTGAAATTAGGTACTTCAATCGCGTTGCCATCCGGATCGGCATCATAAAGCTGGTTGAACAGCCTGTCCAGTATGTCGGTCTCGCCGCCCCAGGACACCCCCTGATGCACATTCTGGTTCAAGAGACGCTTGCTACCTTCAGCTATGGAGACTTCCCATATCTGCTGCTCAATCTTGCCATTGTTCTTACAGTATCCTGCGACATGGAAAAAAATATTTTCCGAAGATTTGAATTTCTGGAAGAACGGGATTATCGCGTTTGCCGTCTGTTCGACATCCAGCGATTTGGGATCCGCCTCATGGTTTATGAATGAATCGACATATGTGCCGATCGGGACGCTGTTTATGTCGCCAGCTCCATAGACGCTGATACCGGCATTCTGTTTTGTCAGGAATGTATTGAAGTTTGCATCCGGTTCGTTCGCGCCTACTGGGAGCGTCTGGTTCGGCCCCAGTTTTATCATGCCCCCATGTATGCGGCTGTCACCGGCCATTATGATCCCGTCGCGGACATATGCTGTGACTATCAGGCTCATATCGCCCCCCCTTTCGCAAAATTTCTGGATTTTAAAACTGAAAATGAATTGGATTAGCTGATTTCAAAACTCCTCAAGACGGTTATTGCGGAAATAAACCTGTTGGAGTACAAACTGTTAGCGTGCGTATTTTGTTTGTAGTAGGCGAATTTATACGCCGTTATTCTTTTTTAAGAACGCGCAATTAATTGCGCTACTACGAACGAATTCAAGACAAGCTAAAGCTTGGACTCCAACTTAAGAAATCAGATCTTCAGAAGCAATTTTGAAATTGTCTCTGATAAAAAAACGAAAAGAACCTCTAGATGTTCCGTAAAAGTATCCTGATCTCTTTGTCAGTCCCGACCGTTATCCTCACGTATCGTCCGGTTACGGGGCCCTTGAAATACCTCACCAGCACCCCGTTCTTCTTGAGGCGCCTGTAAACTCCCTCGCCATCCTTGTCAGGAGGTGCTGCAAACACGAAGTTCGACTGCGAACCGCATACCTCAAATCCTTTTTCAAGAAGTGATTTCACCAGATAGCGCCGGGTGCGGCAGATTTTCTCCCTTGTCTCATTG
Organism: Lentisphaerota bacterium; assembly: GCA_025360875.1. GTDB lineage: Bacteria > Verrucomicrobiota > Lentisphaeria > Victivallales > GWF2-50-93 > GWF2-50-93. Next base: position 7,371 of record JANYBI010000229.1, on the reverse strand, counting down.
AAATATTTCCTGTCTTTCAGGGCCGCAGTTGCAAGCACCTGTACAGGCATTCCGACATTGTATGAATCCTTGACCTTCATCATGCCTTCAATGATCTTTCCCGAGGCGAGTGCAAACCCGAGCCGCAATCCGGCGAGGGAATAGCTTTTGGACATCGTCCGTCCGACGATCAGGTTCGGAAATTCCTCCAGCAGGCCAACGCAGTTGTCGTCCGCGAAATCAGCATATGCCTCGTCGACAAAGACGATACCTTTGAAGTTCCGGCAGATCTTCCTTATTTCCCCTATTGGGAACAATGTCCCTGTCGGCGCGTTTGGCCTTGCTATATAAAATAATTTTGCGCCATTTGCCTTTTTCGCAGAATCCGAAGGTATATAAAAATCACCATCGTACCCGAGGGGGATTTTTATGCATCGGCAGCCCTGAAGTTCAGCAAGCACAGGATAGAGCGAATAGCTAGGTTCGAAGCATGCAATGGAATCCTTTTCCCCGGCAAATGCCCTGGTAGTTATTGTCAGGATGTCATCAGATCCATTTCCAACAATTATACTTTCGGACTTGAGGCCGAAGATATCAGCGATGGTTTTGCGAAGTTCGCAGGCAAGGGGATCCGGATAAAGACGGAGCCGTCCGGCATCCAGGGACTTCAATGCCTTCATGACTGCAGGTGAAGGCGGATACGGGTTCTCGTTAGTGTTCAACTTGACATATTTCATGTCCCTTGGCTGTTCGCCAGGCGTGTACCCGTCCATCTCGTCAATATTTTTCCTGAAATATGATTTATTGTTTTTCATATTCGAAATATAAACCTTAAAACAAACTAATCACACGAAGAAATAAAAAAATATTGTTGCCGCAGACGTTAGAATTCAATCTTATTGTTATTCTTGAAATCGAATTCCTCTTTTTCAGTTCCCTGGTACTTCATCAGGTATCTGTCCAGGTATGGCACGTCAACACCGTATTTGGCGGCGGTGTTGTAGATTTCAATTTTATTATTGTCGTCATATTCCGCTGTCAGCCGGCTGTAGAGATGGTAGATGTACTGCTCGGCCCATTTCCGGGGAAGTGATTCATCGGCGATCTGGGCATTGTCCAGGTTTCCCGCGAAGACAAGTTCCTGTCGTCCGCCCTGGCTGTCTATGCCGGTTATCCTGAGCCCCACCTCCTTGACATCAGGCGGAAATTTCCCGAACACCGAAAGGGTGTGTTGCGAATAGAGATGGGGAAGTTTCTTGGGAAAGGTGTCTTCGGACAGGATGCTGGACACCTGGTAGTCGAGATCCATTACGATTATGCTTGAGACTTCCTCGATGAACTTCTCCAGGGCCATGCCGCTTCCCGCACCATCGTCCGAGGAAAAGCTTTCACCGCGGTTCCTGTATGCGAGGAGATCCAGTAGGAAAGGATTCCTGTTTCTGCCAGCGCTGAATGTGAAGATGCTGGCGTTCCCCTGGTTTTTATTGGAGATCTCGTTGATAACCGAACGGCTGTCGAACACCTCTCCGGTGTTGACATTCCCATCCGAAGCGAGGAAGAGCATGACGGGACGTCCTGCGGATTTGAATTTCGCGCTGGCGAACGGTTCAAGGGCTGAATAGATGTTTGTTGATCCGGAACGTTCGAGCCCTTTGAGGAAGGCGTTTGCCTGACTGATGTTCTCAGGAGATGGGTTCTTCAGTGATTCGAACAGGGGAAACGCCTTATGCTTGAACGAGATGATCTCAAACCTGTCGCCAGGGTTCAGCATTGGAATGGCTTTTTCCACCCCGGCCTTGAACTCGGTAAGCTTGTCCTTCGAAATGCTGCCTGAAGTGTCGATGCAGAATACCATGTCCTTCTCAAATGGTTTCAATGATGACATCTTCTTCCTCGGCGAGATGTCCACCCTGAAAAAACCGCCTCCGTCCGCTTCCGTATGTTTGAAAAGCCTTACGTCCATGAGGCTGTCGATGACTGCTAGATCTTCTTTGGGGAGCAGGCGTGAATTGGGGGTTGAAAGCCGCGGAGGAGGAAGCCGGAGCTTCAGTTCGATCGGCGTTCCTCCGTTGTTTCCGCCAGCACCTTCGGGCTGATCGCCTCTAGCGAGGTTGGGGATGAACAGGCGGTTATGGCTGAGACGTCCTGGATTTAATTTGTCTCCGTCGATTGCCACGATCTTCTGGAGCATGTCAGGTGAAGGCGCCTTAGGGATCTTTATGGAATCGGTCGCGGATGAGTTTTTAACTCCGGGTTTTTCGGGGAGGGCGCCCGCTTTTGATCCGGGAAAATTCTGTGAGGACAGTTTCGGAGGCAGGGCGACAGTTTCATGTGTGCGTTTCATCTGCGCCTTCATCTGATCCTCATTGTCAGGCGGTGGCGTGAGCGATACAGTGCCGAGGTTCAGGTATTTGTTAGGCTTCTGTACGAAGTCAGAAATCAGGTTTGGTACGGCCATGTTCCTGGAGATCAGGAAAAGGGTAATATGCACCAGCAGCGACAGAAGCACTGAGAGCATGATATAGAAATTTTTATTTGAATTATGCATTTATGTTTATGTTCAGTTAAAACTCTTCTGAATATACTTCATTTTGAACAGGCCCGCCAGTTGTTTCATCCTGCATTCATTTCCCTTTCTCCATATTTCCGGAAAGCTTGGCGTAGAGATCCTTGTATTCGGTGCTGTTTGGGAAGAGAGCGCTGGCTTTGCCTATGTTCTCAAGAGCCTCCCTTTTTTTGCCGAGCATCATCTGGGCCAAGGCAAGACGATGGTAGAAGCTTGCCCGTTCCGGGGAGAGCTCAACCGCCTTCCGGTAGAATATCTCAGTCATAAGCCAGTTGCCCGTAGCCTGCGTGAAGTTTCCGGCTGTCGCCCACGGGAACGGGGAATAGGGGACTGCCTTGGTGGCGTCCCTGAGCGCGTTTTCTACCTGTGCCGGTGCTGGCTGCTGGAATTTCTCCTGGTTGGACATGGAAGGTTCGCAAAGCTGGATCAGCTGCCATTGCTGGAACTCACCGCCAAGTCTTCCGGCGCTTATCCATAGGGTGAATATGGCGATCAGGATTGCTGCCGTTTTCATGGCGAAATTGAAACTCATTTTCCGGGAACTTGATAGAGCTGTTCCGGAATCCTGCTCACCAGTTCTTAAAAGCATTATCATCAGCAGCGCTGTGGCGACTGTTCCCGGGATCTGCAGGTTTATGTCCGACAGCGAATGCAGCATCCAGGCGGTCCAGCCAAGTATCAGCGCGAAATCCAATGTGTAATCAGTGATGGAGGTTCTTTTCCTGGTCCGCATTATTACAATGACAATGGGGAGGAGGAGCGTGACGGTAGCCGCGATTAATCCTGCAATACCTGACTGGGATGCGAAATCCAGTATGAAGTTATGCGATGAGTGCGGTGCCTCGGTCCCTTCGAAAGTTTTCAAAATTGTATATTCATGGAAGAAATCGCCCCAGCCCGTGCCGAGGAGCAAGTGCTGTTTGAATATCTTGATAGCGACTGCAAAATAATCCAACCTGACCTCCATTGAACCGAGGTGGCGTCCCGCATTTATGAAATAAAGACCAGCCGCAGTAGCCGTCAGGACTGAGAGCATGCATGCAATCCTGGCTTTCAGGTTGAAGGGGAAGATTGCAACTGTGATGGCGATAGCAAGCCCGAAGGCGAGGACTGCGCCACGACTGCCTGTGAAGTAGAGTATTGAGAACATTAGCAGTGCGCAGAGCAGGCATGCGGCAACTGAGATTTGCCTCGTGTATTTTTCCGGGAACTTGAATAGTGTGACCATCATGATTGCCGCCCATGAGACTGAAAGCAGAAAGAATCCGAACGGTCCGCAATATCCGGTAAGCTGCAGGAAAATTATTGTTACGCTCATTGCGATTGCGGATTTCAAGGTTGTGGGGTTTTTCCATAGCATCACGATGCACAGCGGAATGGTGAGGATGAGGTGTGCCGCCAGACTGTTGCAGAGGGTGAAGGGGGAATATACCCTTGTCTGGCCCAGCCTGTTCTGCAGATGGGCTGTCGTCTTCAGGCCTGTCTTCAGTTCCTGCTGGTATACGTAGTCCAGTGTTTCCTTGAATCCCCATATGAGCTGCTGCAGTCCCATGAGCGCTGAAAATATGGCTGAAAGAACTATGGCATTGATCAGGAGCCCCTTCATGTCGGGCCTGTATTCAATCAGGAAATAGACCGCCAGACAGAAAGAGGCGATGCCGAAAAGGTGCGAGATTTCCTGGATGGGGAAATCCTTGGTGCTGGCGTTTGCATAGCCGATAATGGAAGTGAGGGCCAGGATTACCCAGGTCAGCGAAACCCAGAGCCTGAAATTGATTTTCGGTCCGCCGGCGATCACTGTCACAAGAAGCAGGAGGAGGGATGAGAGTACGGGAAACAGCATGACAGGCCAAGTGAATATCAGCCAGGTGATGGCGTTGTCAGGGAAGAAAAGTATCTCGGGCACTCCGACTATTCCGCCGAACTTAATAGGAAGCAGGAAGATGATGACGGCAGATATGAAGCAGAGCCATCCCGAGAACCTATGCCTCAGGTTGGAAAGGCTCCCATTGTCATCTTCGGGTATTGTTCCAGTGGAGTCCGGTTTACTCATCATTAAGCTGTTTCAGTAGGCGCTTTTGCTCCTCGTCCATCCCGTCAAACACATCAACCTGTTCATGCGGCAGCTTATATTTGTCCAGATAGACGACCCTGACATCCTCTTTTGGATAAGTGACGTTCTTGCCTGTTTCATCAATGTGAAGGGTCACCTTCTGGGTCAGGAGATTGCGATCAATAACCCTTCCTCTGCCCTCGGCGCATTCGCACATGCCGCCCCTGCGGGGCATGTCCTTGTCGAGTTCCTGGTAGCCGGCATGTTCGTATTTCAGGCAGCATTTGAGCCTGCCGCAGATGCCGGAGATATTGTTGGGGTTCAGCGAGAGATCCTGCTCCTTCGCCATCCTGACGTTGATCGATGCGAATGTCCTGAGGAATTTGCAGCAGCAGAGCTGGAGCCCGCACACGCCGAATCCGCCAATAAGAGCGGTTTCATCACGCACGCCGATCTGCCTGAGTTCGATTCTCGTGTTCAATCCCTGGGACAGCTGTTTCACGAGTTCCCGGAAATCGACACGTCCGTCGGATGTGAACTGGAATGTTACCAGCTTCATGTCGAACGAATAATGCGCGTTCAGGAGCTTCATCGGCAGTTTCAGGTTCTGTATATATTGGACGGCGGTCCTGAACGCCGATTTGCTGCGCATCAGGTTCTCGTTAGCCTTGCCCTGGTCATTGACGGTCGCCTTGTGGTCGATATGGGGAAGTTCTTCCTTGTCCTTTTCAGAGAGCTTGACCTTCTCGCCGAGGCATGTGATGATCTGCCCATAGTCCAGAATCTTGTCCTTGCGGACGACAACCCAGTCCTTGGCTTTGAGGCTCATGGATGCGGGTGCACGGGCGACATAGGTCGCCCCAGTTTCAACTTTTATATCGTATAAGGGGTCCATATATGGTTTTACCGTTTAATGTTCATGCAATTTAAAACGAACGCTAACAATAGCATGCGACACACAAGTTTCAAGGGAAGGCTTATCTCGAGAAAGTTCCGGTAATTTCGGTTTTGGCGAGGACTTTTCCAGATACAAGCTTGAGGAAGGCATCCTCGGAAAGGAATCCGTCGGCCTTGACCGGCTCGCTCAGTGCATATACCGTGAAAATGTAATTGTGGACTCCGGATCCTTTGGGTGGCTGTGGTCCGCCGTAGCCTTTTCCTCCAAAACTGTTCTTCAGTTCTATGGCGCCTTTTGGCATTTTCGAAGGAGATGCGCCTTCAGGAAGATTTAACGTTTCTGCGGGAATATCTATTGCGATCCAATGAACCCATTTCTGCGCTATCGGATGGATGTCGATGCATGTGATGGCAAAAGCCTTGGTCCCCTGGGGTGCGTTCTTCCATGAAAGCTCCGGCGACTGGTTTTGCCCTCCTTCTACGGCTTTCATTGCTAACTTCGCAGGAATGGCCTTGCTGTTTTGGAAACTTGAAGATGAGACGGTGAACCCTTCCTTGTCCTGTCCGAATATAACTGCCATAAACACCCCAGCTAGAAAAAATGTGGATAGAAGCTTTTGCATGATTTATTACCCCTTTATTAATGTAACAGCCTGTGATGAAATATCAATAAAACGTGTCCGGCAAATTACTTTTGGAATAGGGTGGATTATCGTCTTGCAAACGATGACATTCAACTTATAGTACGAACTTTTTGCGTCTGTCGAAAATGCGATAAATCATATATTTCAAGGGGTTGGAATGATGAAACGTTTTCTGTCCGTGCTGCTCTGTGCTGCATCCGTGTTCCTTTTCTGCAACAGTTCATGGTCTGCCGAAGCCGTTGCGGCTTCCGCGATCAGCGATGCCCAGCAGGTGGAGCAATATAATTTTGCGATCCACATCCTGGCGATGCTGCTGGTGGGGTTCGGCTTCCTCATGGTGTTTGTCAGGAAGTACGGCTACAGTGCGACGACCAGCACTTATCTGGTGGTGGCGGTCGGTCTTCCGCTGTATATGATGATGCGCGCTTCCGGAATCCTCTGCAGCGAGCCTATTGCCCCGACTACTGTAAAAGCCCTGCTGTTTGCGGAATTCGCAACGGCCTCGGCGCTGATCGCAATGGGAGCTGTGCTGGGACGCATCCGTGTATACCAGTATGCCCTTCTCGCCATGCTCCTGGTGCCTGCGTATCTGCTGAATGAATGGCTTGTGCTTGATGGCGGACTCGGTTTTACCAAAGGTTTTGTCGATACTGCCGGCTCGATAATCATACATGCCTTCGGCGCATATTTCGGACTTGGACTCGCGGTGATGCTGACTACGAGACAGCAGAAGGAGACGCCCATTGAATCAGATGCCACTTCCGACCGCTTCGCCATGCTCGGTTCAATGGTCCTGTGGATATTCTGGCCCAGCTTCTGCAGCGCAATTGTCCCCCTGAACCAGATGCCTCAGACCGCAATCAACACAATCCTGTCGCTCTGCGGCGCCACTCTCAGCACATACCTGCTGAGCACATTCCTCCGCAAGGGAAAAACCTCTATTGCCGACATGGCGAATGCCGCCCTGGCCGGTGGCGTCGCTATCGGAGCCACCTGTAACGTCGTCGCGCCTGCAATAGCTTTCGGGATAGGCGTTCTTGCTGGAACTCTATGCGTTGTAGGATATGTGTTCGTCCAGCCTTTCCTGGAATCCAAGCTCAAGATAGTCGACACCTGCGGTGTCCATAATCTGCACGGAATGCCAGGACTTATGGGCGGGCTGATTGCCATTGCAGTTGTCCCGGGCGTTGCAGTCGCCCAGCTGGTGGGTATTCTCTTCACGGTAGTAATCG
>JANYBI010000729.1 GCA_025360875.1 Lentisphaerota bacterium | reverse complement strand
CCCTTTATCACTCCAATATTGATATTGACCATGAAGCTTGCCTTCTTTATAAAAGCCTTGGCTTTTAAGTTGTTGGTTCGGGTACCATTGTCTTACTACGCCATCCATTACATCTCTGATTCGAGTCAGTTCTCCCAATTTATACCCGTTATTGTCATATAATATTGTTTTTCCATGTTCACGGCCATTCATATATTCTTGTTCAAGATATTTGGTGCCATTAAAATTCCATGAAATCCATATACCACTATAATTAGCACGAGGAGATGTATCGATATGAAATATATACGCTTTAAGAATGTAAATATATTTTGAAGATTGAGCATCCTTTCCTAAAACCAATATTAATAAAATTACGAAAGCAATAAGCAAAGATAGCAAAATAATAAAGAAGAATGATTTAGTTTTTACTCTAGCAATGGTTTTCTTCAGTTCCATCATTTTCTCACTAACTATTATTAGTCCCCGCGTTGTAAAACCGGGAACGGGTTGTTTGATTTGGTATATTTGCTAGATATTGCCTGTTTGGATTTCGGAAAGGATATGTGAATTAGATCCATCCGGCGCCTTTTTTTTAATTATTTATTATGTTCGTTGTCTGGTAACTTAGCCTCAAACTACAGTTAATATATCATATTTATAAAAACAAATCAAATGGCTATGCAATAAATATTATCTGGTTGCGTTATTTGAATATGTTGTGCGGGGCCTAACTGGGCGTCTAACGGGCAAAAGCAACACCCGGCTTCGCTGAGAAGCTATGGCCGTGGCAGGCTTGGGAAGTTCGAAAGTTCTGTAGTGCGTCCGGCTCCGTGCAGAACTATGCCGCGACAGGGAAAGTGAGGGGAGTGAGGATGGGAAAGATAGTTGCCCCGAGCGCATAGTGCCTCGGGGCGCTCCGGGAGACAGCTCTTGCGAGCTTGACTACGAGCGAGTTGCCGGCGTCCCGCCGGCAGTTATATTGTTGCCGGCGAGACGCCGGCGTTCCTCTAAAAATGAGAATTGATCTCGTCTGGGACAGACGACACTACATCTAAACATTGCCCCGAGCGCGAAGTGCCTCGGGACGCTCCATCAAGAATTGCGTCCAGAACGTGATGTACACATTATCCATGACTTCTTGACTCTTTGCCTGTTGAGAATTAAATTCTTTCCATACATGGAAATCTGAGCATCTGTAATTACAAGGAGAAATATTATGTTTACCCCGGTCCGATTGTTGTACGGATTCATTTTCAAACATATGATCCAGCTGTGTTTTATCGGAGCGCTGTTCGGCCTGCTCGCAGCGAATGCGTTCTCCGCTGATAAGGAAGCGAAACCTGAGGCGGCTGCGGTAGAGCCGAAGAAAGACCTTGCAGTTGATCTCGGTAACGGAATCAAGCTTGAACTGGTGCTGATCCGTCCGGGCACGTTCATGATGGGTTCGGACAAGGCATCTGACAATGAGAAACCGGTCCACAAGGTGACTTTGACAAAGCCGTTCTACATGGGCAAATACGAGGTGACACAGGAACAGTGGAAGCTGGTAACTGGCGAGAACCCGAGCCAGTTCAAGCTTGGTGATGATGCCGCCAAACGGCCGGTGGAACAGGTTTCGTGGGACGACATCAATAAGAAGTTTCTGCCGAAACTGGCTGAACGCCTGCCCAAAGGACTGAAGGCGCGTCTGCCGACCGAAGCCGAATGGGAATATTCCTGTCGTGCTGGAACGACCGGTGACTTCGCAGGTGAACTGGATGAGATGGGATGGTATTCGGAAAATTCCGAGGACACCACCCATCCGGTTGGCAAAAAAAAGCCGAATGCGTGGGGCTTGTTTGACATGCACGGCAACGTGTGGGAATGGTGTTCTGACCTGAAAGAAGATTACACGGCGGATGCGGCGACTGATCCCGCCGGCGCGAAGTCAGGAAGGAACCATATAGGCCGTGGCGGTGCATGGCCCGTTGACGGCAACCACTGCAAATCGGCATTCCGTGATTGGGGCCTGCCGGACTTCAGCAGCCCACGACTGGGTTTCCGCCTGGTGATCTATGTGGCAGCGCAATAGCTTGCCAGTGAACGATAATCAGTAATCCGACTGCTAGCTTCTGATACTTGGCAACTTCCGCATTCCCGAACTATCGCACTTCCGAACTTCCTAACTTTGTGCCTCTGTGCCTTTGTCACTTTGCACCTGTCAAGTCTTGTGCCTATTGCATAATACCGGAACATTGATTATTTTATGGGCATGAAAACAAAAAACGCTGACCTGAAACCTGTCGGCCTGCAGCTCTTTACGCTCAGGGAAATGCTCGGAGAATCCAAGGAAAGCTTCCTGTCCACCATGAAACATGTCTCCAGGATCGGCTATGCCGGCGTGGAAGGCGGACTCGGGGAGGCAAGTAAATTCGGAATGACTCCGGAACAGTACAAGGAACTTCTTGATGGACTCGGCTTGACCCTGATCACCGGACCCGGTCCGAAAAATGATCTCTCAAACATCGAGGAGATTTCCCGGCTCAAAAAACTCTTCGGGTTTGAATACCTCTTCGGAGGATTCGGCTGGGACGAATTCAAGACCATGGAATCGGTCCGCAAGACAGCGGATCTGATAAACAGGATGACCACCGCCCTCAAGCCCCATGTGTCGACCTCCGTCATCACCCTTGGCGACGCCAGGATCACGCCTCTGATCGTTGCAGGTGATCTGCGTTCGATCGGCGATGTACAGATCGGACCCGTCAGTCTCC
>JANYBI010000223.1 GCA_025360875.1 Lentisphaerota bacterium | reverse complement strand
TTTCCGTCCTGGCTGAAGATCGTGATCTTGCCGTGCTCGTGTCCGACCCATAGCTGTCCAGCAGCATCAATGGCGATGGCATGGGGAAGTTTCACATTGAAGGAGACGACTGGCGCTCCAGTTGTTTTGTTGAAGGAATGGATTTTCCCGTTGCACGCATCAGTTACGAAAATCCTGTCGGCAGAGACTGCCAGCCCGCGTAGCGGCGTAATTATCTCTTTCGCGTCGGCTTCAGGCGTCCCCTGAGGAACCTTCCTGTCCGGAAAATCATTTACCAGCACGATGATGCCTTTGGTGGCGGCACAAGCTGAAAACGGCGCGAGCTTGCCATCAGCAATATTGAAACGACGCAGGTCCTGCTGGAAATTGGCGCCATGCGCGGTGACTGTACAGTAGATATATTTGTCATCCACAGCTATTCCGTATGGCATGCCGTTGGGATTTCCATTGCGTATCTCGGCTCTGGAATCGAGGAGATGACGTCCGTCGTCGCGGCTCCATTTGCGGAAATCCTGGGCCGCTTCCTCCCACATGTTTGCCGTATATGCATTTCCTTCGGCATCGACAGCTACAGCTTCTATGTCCGAAGGATTCTGGTTGACGGTCGCCGGACTTGCGGTATTTCCGATTGCTGCAGGATTTGCGTAAGTCGCAGGATTGTTCAGGATGCGCCATACGTATTCGCCGGGAGGCATCCGTACGCCAAGGTCATTCAGGCCGTCCCATTCAATTCCATATGTTCCGGCTTTGAACGGCTGTGCCGTGAAGATTGTACGGATCGGACTTCCTTTCGCATCGACTATCTGGCCGCTTATCATGGAATCGTTTTTAAGTGTGAATTTGAAGTCAGGGGGAAGCGGGGAACCGAATACATAGACTTCGGCCAGGTGTCCCTGTGCCGCCTTGATGTTCGCATCGACATTCGGATTCCAGACGCGTTCCACGTCAAATCTCACGCGTTTCGCGACAGCGGGTTTCGCAAAAACCATCTCCTCGTATTCGCCGCCCTCGATGTCTTTCAGTTCCTTCTGCAATGTCCAGGATTCGCCAATCTCATCACGGGAAGTGTAGACCTTCATGTCGCGCGGACGGTCCTTGCGATCGCGGACAATTCCTGCAAATGCTACAGCTTCTACATTTGAGCGGTGATTAAGGGTCACGATCATCCGGCACGGCTTGTCAGTCTGTACCGTCTTTTCGTCAGCCGGACTGCCCTTCGCCCAGAAACCAAGATGGTTGTTTCCGAAATCCTTTCTCCAGGGGGCGTTGTCGTCCACAAGATCGGGGCATCCCGTCGGAGATTTGATTGAGGCGTCATCAATGGTACAGCTGCCTCCGGCGCATGCGGTCTGCGCCATGGAGATCGCAGGGCTCATGACAGGATTATCCGGACCCCAGACCTGGATGCAGCTCAATACAAGATCATTATGATCCTTGCCCGCATTTCCTTCTTCCGAACCGTTGTGTCCGTAGAACTCGATGCGGATGAATTTCGCCTTGGCAGCCTTAAAACTGCATGTCGCGATTCCGCGTCCGGTGCTTCCGTCCGCAACGAGAGGGCCTTTGAAGTCAAAGACCGGCTTGACAGAATCCCAGGCCGCGTCATTGAGCTGGTCAGACGAAAGCTTGACTTTGAATCCGACCGACTTTATCACATCCCGGAAAGATATTCTCAGTCCGGATACTGAATATGGCTGTGGAAATTCCATCATCCACCAGCACGGTCCGTAATTATTGGAGAACCTGATTTCTCCATAGGTGTTGTGCAGCGCGAAATAAGGGGGTACCGTCTTCTGGATGTTTTCGCTGGCCGTCGCCTTGGCGCCACGGACCGATGCCAGATTGACCGACGAGGCGTCATTGTAGCGGATCTCATCGGCAGCCATCAAACCTGATGACAGTGTCAGGAATAATGCTATCAAGAAACTCGTTTTCATAATGATCCCCCGTTAAATTCTTATTTTTAACCGCAAAGTTCGCAGAGGAAACCGCAAAGCGCGCGGAGCTTTGTTTTCTTTGCGTGCTCTGCGCCTCCTCAGCGTTCTCTGCGGTTAAGACTTTATTTCGCCGCCGCTATTCCCCAGCGGATTGTGTTTGACGGCGATGTCTCCCAGCGTGGCAGTTTGCTCATGCCGTTTGGCCGTGTCGCCGACTTGCCGGTACCGTACCTGACGTTGGTGCCCGGCAGCTTGAAGGACAGGCAGATGTTCTTGCCTGCCGCCAGCATTTCGGGCTTGCACAACGGCATGTCGGCAAGGGGTAGCGCGACTTCATAGATCACGTCGGCACCATCCTTGCGGACAACAGCCTGGAATCCTTTCGGTACGCCATCATATGCGCCCTTTGGAACTGTGTGCGGTGCATAATGCCTGACCCAGTTCTGTCCTGCAGCATAGTTGCGCCATACTTCGGTACCGCCATCGGTTGCGCCCCAGACAGCATATTCATAGTCGGTGTCAGGCATAGCGAGCACTTGTGATGGCATGTTCTTGGGTTCAGGAAGATTGTGCGCGGCGGAACCAAGACCGAGGCCGATTGCGATTTGCGCAATATTGCCATAGTAAGGAAGCGACTGGTCGCCGGGATCCGGAGTACCGAAATTCTTGCTCCAGTAGGTGTGTGCCGTGACAGGAGTGTTCCCGAAGAATTTATCGTCGTCGCGGGTGCTCAGGCGCGGAACAGGCTTCCAGTCGGCATTGCGTTCGCGGATGGCGATGTATAGGAAGTTGTCGTCGATCATGGCACGGAATTCGGCAACGCCATTCTTGGCTTCAGCCTGCTGTTCCCAGGGTTTCCAAAGTTTCAGGATCATGTCTGGTGCGGCTTTGTCGGAGACGGCACGGACTGCCGGAACTGCAGCCCAGTCGTCAAGGTTGCCATCAATTTTCGGTGTGCCTCTGACGATTACGTTTGCCTGCAAGGTCTCTGCGAGTTTCGCTTCACCGTCGGCTCCCTTGAAAACAGCTTCCGCCGGATATGCGTTCTGCGCATCAGGCGTGGCCTTGGCAATTGCAAAAGAAAGAGTCTTGCGTTCTCCGGGGGCAAGTTTGACATTCTGGCTCGCCGCCTGCAGAGTTATGCTTCCGGGCATTTTGAGTTCCAACGCGCCTCCGATAGGACGGTTCAGGACATTCCAAACTTCAACTTCAACATTGCTTCCGGCGGCCGGGAGGGCTGTCAGGTCGCGGAGTGTCAGGCTTACTGGCTTGACCCCTTCGATCTTCGCTTCGCTGACTGCCTTGGCTACAACTTCCGCGTCCTGTCCGGCAGCTTCAATCCAGTAGGCGTCGCGGTTCAGAGGTATTTCCACGATATCGTTCTTTGCGGCGAACTCGTTGCCGTAGACATCATATACTTTGATCTTGCCGCCCTGTACGGGAATGAGTATCTTGCCGTTGGCGCGGATCTTGTCGAACTGGTCGGGGATGATATGGCTTCCATCGCCGAAAAGCATGAAGGCGCATTCCGTTCCTTTTCCGAACTGGAAGAGCCAGGGCAGATTATTGAAGAAGACTACGCGCTCGAAAGGCCGATCACCTGCGAAATAGAAGAAAGTGTTCATCGCCAGAAGGGAAGGCTTAGGCAGTGGGACCTCCGGTGTGTTGCTCCAGAGTATCTGCGCAGGATGATTGGTGTTCACGATCTTCTGTCCGCTGCCAAGGAAGAATGCGAGTGTCGCAGCCTGATAGCGCGGATTTCCGCCGAACCAAGTCTCTGATTCCATTGAGATGATGCCCATGCGGTCCGCGATGCGCGGCCCGTAGCAGCTGGCGGCGCCTACATAATGGTCCGTGAGGATTTCGACTCGCTTGCTATATTTCTCTTCCAGTTCCTTTGAAGTGAAGAATTTGTCGCCGGTGTTCATGATCGAGCTGCAGCCACCGACCTTGATCTTCGGGGCGCCTTTCTTCATGCCGTCATAGATGGCATCATAGAGCTGGCGATAACGGATGGCATCGCCCTTCCAGGCGCTGATTCCGCCACCTTCCCAGGGCTCGTTCCAATAGTCGATCATCTGGAGCGGGCCTTCGCCGTCGGCTCCGCACCAGCGTTTGGCCGCCTCTTCCGCCCACTTGGAGAAAATCGGATCATCCTCGACATTGTGGGCAAAGAAGTAGGCGTCATAATTTGCTTTGTCCATGCTCCAGTTTGGGGAGCCGTAGGCATTTCCAATAAGGTAGAGGCCGTTGTCCTTGAAAGCTTTCATCAGGGGATCCTGCTTGCTGAAGTCGAAGGGTTTGTCCCGTCCACCACCGTCAGAACCCTGCCAGTTGGGGAAATTGTCCGGCCTGATCCAGCGATAACCGACGCGGGCGACCACGGGTATCTGGGTCTCCCAGCTTCCGCAGATGGATCCGCCGCCCATGTGGTACATCGGCTGGCTCTTCATGCGGTCGCCACGGCGCGGTTCATGGCCGCGTGCGACAGTGCCAACCGGCTGTTTGCCGAGACCCTTGATGTCCAGAGCCACTGCCGCGACACCGAAGTCCGCCAATGGTAGATTCCGGAGTTTCAAAAGCCCTTTGGCGGCATCTTCCGGAGATGCGAAAGCTGCTGGAACCGTAACCGTCTTGCCCCGAGGTGATACGCCATAGTTGGGCAGGAAAAGCAGGTCCTGGCCGTCTGGGGCGAGGAAAGGCTGGTCGATAGGGGTGACTTCAACAGTGAATTTGGCGTCAGGCTTCACTCCTGTGAGCTGCACATCGATATCCACGCTCTCTCCGGGGAAGAAGACTGCGCCGGGTTTGCCGGTCCAGCATATGCGGCCATTCCAGTCATTGCTGCCAGGCATGTTGTAGCCCATCTTTTCGAGGTGTGTGGGGGCGGCGAACAAGCCTCCTTCCGACTGGCCCCAGGCGGCGGCCTTCTTGTCTTCCGCATTGGCGCTCGATAGCAGTCCCAGACTGGCGATTGCGAGCGAGTACAGCAGGTGACGAGTTTTCATGACGGGCTCCTTTGTTGATTTTATCGGCATGTTTTTGTATCGACAGAACAACTTTCTGTTACAGCCATTATAATTTATACATAACCAATGTCAACCATTAAAAGCAAAAATCCCGTTTTTTTGTTTAGAGCACAGTGCGTCAGTTTTTCTAAAGGTCAGACTTCCTGACCCGCACGGGAGGAATTATAATTCTGTGGAAAATGCATATGTGTGATTTGCTTCAGTCGGGGTCGCCGTCGGTATCGGAATCGATGCACGTGAATAATATTCGATCCCGATACCGATGCCGACCCCGGAACCGATAAATCGCAACAACGGCAATTTTCACGGATCAGGAAATCTGAGAGTGGGTAACCGTTAATCTAGCAAGTTCTGCCTCACAAGTAAGGTGGGTTTTAACCCGCCTATTTAAGAATTGTCGGGCTAAAGCCCAACATACTGCTATTGAATATAAATCCTATTAGCCTCAAAAAACAAGAAGCTGACGGATAGTATTACGGAATTTTTTTCTGTGTATTCAGTGTGTTCTGTGGTTAAAAATTTTGTTGTGGCGCCAGCTAGGTTCTTCGTGGTGAAAGCTATTTCTCGTGAATTAATCTAGGCTAGGGGATCCACTCGGGGCAGTTTGCCGGATTGTGCGGGGTGACCTGGTGATCGTAGACAACGCGGCCATCGGCAAATCCGACTACGCGATCGACGACGTGAACGGAGCTCCTGTCCCATAGTTCAGCCCATGAGACGCCGCCGAACAGGGGATTCAGTGTGGATAACGGTGCAGAGCCATGGGGTTCGTAGCCATAGCCGCCATAGGCGCTTTCAGGGCGAGTGGCCCCCTGGCTTTCCATCCTGCCAGGACAAGTCGTCCAGGCGAAGTTGGCTGGAGGGCGTTTGTCACGGAATTGCCAGCCGCGCTGGCTTGTAGATCTTCCCTTGGCGGGATCGGAATACAGGTCGAATGGGTTGCAGCCGTGATTCCGGATGGCGAGACTTCCTCCGAATGGATTTTCATACATGGTATAAAGCGAAGCATCGGCGGTAAGTATATTGTAGAGGAAGCCGGGTGTAATTTGATTGCCCCCTACGTTGTCCACTCCGTTCATATGCCTGTTGTAGAATTTCCGCTCGGACTGGGGCGGGGCCGCGCATGACATGGCTACGTATGATGTGATATACGCCTGCTGCCGCAGCAGGACAATGGCCGGTGCGCCTGTATAGGCCCAGCCCCTTGACACGGTAAGTCCTCCTGTCTGTTCATCGGAAATATTGTCGCTCCTGTTGGCGGCAAGATCGCTTCCGTCGACAGTCGACCAGTCAAGCACCGATGGAAACTCATTGAAGTCGGTGCCGTAGACGCTCATGGCGACATGGGTCTGGTGCTGGTTGCTGATGCAGACGGTCTTGGCCGCTTCGCGCTTTGCCCGGGTGAGTGCCGGAAGCAGCAGCGAGGCGAGGATGGCGATTATCGCGATTACCACAAGAAGTTCTATGAGTGTGAATGTCTTTTTCATTAATCAGCTCTCAGTTGGTAAATATTCACTGAAGTATGTCCTTCAGTGAATATTTACAATTGCTGTTTGCATTGTCTTTGCAGTCCATTATATTTCTATAACAACCAAAATCAACCAGTTAAAATAAAAAACATGTTTTTTATTTTTAAGGAGGAAGGCAAATGAAATATCTGGGATGCGCGTATTATCCGGAATACTGGGGCGTTGACAGGGTAGAAACGGATGCGAAAC
>JANYBI010000213.1 GCA_025360875.1 Lentisphaerota bacterium | reverse complement strand
ATGAATACGGCCGCGACCGGAACCCCCTCTTTCCTTCTTGACATATTCTCATGGGCAAGACAGACAAACGCAAAGCAACCTCTTACCGCGGGTATCTGGAATGACAACCAGGAAGTGAATGAGCTCCTCGCCTCCAATTCTGACATCCTCAGCTTCCACTGCTATACGGATTACGATGGCATGTCAAAACGCATTTCGGAACTCCGGAACTACGACCGTCCGATTATTTGCACGGAGTGGATGGCGAGGGTGAAAGGAAGCTGTTTCGAGACCGAACTCCCTCTCTTTTTCAAGGAGCACGTCGGCTGTTACCAGTGGGGCCTTGTGAATGGTAGGACACAGTGTCAGTTCCCATGGTGGAACAAGCCTGGCGGTGAAATTGACAGTAAGACAGGATGGTTCCACGACATAATGCATCCCGATGGCACACCTTACCGGCAACAGGAACTCGACATTATCAGGAAGTTTCTCGAAGATGTCCGGCACAAAGTCAGAGCTTGAGCAGTATGGCTCCTGCCCTGTCCAAGAAAGTTATTGCAAAAGGAGTCAGAATAAATCCGGATTGAGTTCGAATTTCATTCTGAATTCTGGATTCTGTCTTCTGAATTCCTGTAAAACGCAAATTTTACAACTGGCTCCAGGAAATATATTATTCCGGCTTCTCTATCTTGTTGCCGGCCTCTTTCCAGCCTTCGATTCCTTCAGGATATTCCATGATATTCGTATATCCAAGCTTCTTCAGGTATGCTGCGAGCTCCCTGCTGGCTGGGCATTTGGTGTTGGCACAGTAGACTACGACCGCTGCATTTTTGCCTAGGATGGCTTTCGTGACATCTTCCGGTGAAGTTTCAGTTGTAAGGACTCTTGCGCCCGGAATCCTCTCACCTGTATCATACTTTACCGACCTCGCATCAAAAATAAGCGCGGTCTTCTTTTCCACTATGGTCTTTAACTCGTCAGTTCCAATTATCTTTACGCCTTCCACTTTGCTTCCACTGCCGCACTTGCTGCAGCAGCCCGAAACAACGATCAGAACAAGAGACACGCACACCGTCCAAAACAGATTTTTCATCATATGCTCCCTACTTTTATTGAAATTATCATTTACTTATGTTACAAAACTCCACTTTTGTCAAGGCCTTTTCCAAGTTCCGCGGAATCGCACGGCAACTTATGATCAATCGACTACCGGCGGCTGGGCTTCCATTTCAACATGCTCCGGCTTCTTTGGAATCCGTATCGCCATCACTGAGAAAAAATAGACTACGGCGATAAGCATTCCGACCAGGAAAACATACTGGTAGCCCAGCTTGTACCAGACAATACCACAGAGAATCGATATTGCAATTGAAAACGCGTGGTCGATCGTGACCCCCATAGTGAGGGTCGGCGCGACATGCGACGGGTGGATGGCTATCTTCTTCAAGTAGGTCGCGCGCGCCATGCTGGCGGAAATGAGAATCATATCTATGACAAAGCAGGTCGCAGCAATGTAATACGCCGTGTTCCCATCAGGAAAAACTGATTTTGCAAACCCGTATCCAAGACAGATGAATACCAGGCTCACTCCTTCAAAGGACAGGACAAACCTTTCACCGAGATGATCAATCGTCCATCCCAGAAGAGGCTGGAAAAAGATACCGGCGATGCCTCCGATAGTGAAGAAATATGCGATAACCTGGGTTGGCTTGCCATAAATAGTGACAAGCACCCATGGTGCAAAAGTTATGAATATCTGTTTGCGGGTTCCATAAAGGACGCTGAGCCAGTAGAAAAGCCTGTATTCCCTGTGGAGTTTCAGATGCAGATTGGCCTTGTGCGTAGGAGTGGATGTCATCGCCATGAAACAAAAGGCCGCGATCACCAGCACAGCCGCACAGATTAAGAATGTTGTCGCAAAATTCAGATTAAAATGCTTGAACCCTATGTATACTAGGAAACTCCCAGTTATTGCAGCAAAATTCCTCACGCTGCTGAACTGCCCGAGCCGCCTTCCCTCATGCCCCTCGTGCGCCAGCTCCATGCCTATGCTGTTCTGGAGCGCAATGAACAGGTGCATTCCGAGGCTCATGACGAAAAGCCACACCAGCATGACAGCAAACGACGATGCGCAGAATGCGAGCAGTATCAGTCCGACGGCCTGCAGTATCATTGCTAACGCAGCAAGACGACGGCCAGGCAGGAAAAACAGGAGCGCCGCAACAAATGCAACCGCGAACCCGGGAAGCTCCCTGGGGAGCTCCAGCACGCTTCTTCCCAAAGGTTTCAGGCTGTAGGTCTCGTTCAGGAAATTGTTGAAGACCGATTCTATCATCTGTCCTGAAAAGCCTATAATGGCGATGGCTACCAGAAAAAGCCAGATGTCACGGTGCACACCCGAAAACCTTTTAACTATGGCATGATACTGATTCATTTGTCCTTCTTGAGCACAGACGGAAGCTTATGCGGTTCCTTTAGCGGTACATTATCTGGGCTTTTCTTCCTTGATATGTAATAGGACGAGTCATATAGCAGGTACCATTCCCCAGGGATGTAACCGAGATTGTCCAACGCATCGATTGCATCAAAGATCTCAACCACCTCATAGTTTTCCTTGAAGTATGCAGATCCGGTTATTAGGTTCCAATGATCAAACAGACGGGCGACAACCCATTCCGGCCTCAGTCTTTCAACACATGTCACATAGTTCAGCTTATCATTTTTCACAAGGCTGACAACTTCAGGTGAAACCAGTCCCGGATAATCCAGTATTTTCCTGTCGCTGAAATATCCTATATATCCGAGAGCCTCGACATAGATCCTGTCGGTCTTCTCTGTATTCTTATTCAGCCACTCGCCGATTTTCCTGCGATTGCCGTCCTCTATATATTTCTGCTGCAGTTTCATCTCATATGCTGTAAGCAGCAGCGTGGTGGTCATTACGAGAAAAAATCCCGACAATGCAAGTACCGGTACCGCGAAACGGTTCTCCTTCCTCTTGAAATGTTCTGAAAGCCTGAAAACCCCCCTGGCAAACACAATGATCCCCAGCATTGCCACCGGCGGAAAATACCAGGGATACGGGAACGGCATACTTGCCAGATAAATGGTGCACAGGAAGAAAATAAATGATGCGATTTGCCCCACCCTGTCATTCCTGGCATATGGCAAAACCCAATAGCTGAAAGCGAAAAGTCCGGCAAAACCGGAAAATACGAAAACTATGGGATTCCATCCTGGGAAATGAGGGTAGACGGGGGCGAATATCCAGGATGCAGCCCTGGGAACATGCATAATTGTCCAGGCTAATGCACCAAGGGGCCCAGTGGCACCGCTCATGGTTTCCTTCGCCAGCACCGTGTGCGGTACAGGCGAGCCATAATAACACCATGCCCATATGAACCACGGAAGATAAATAACAGTAGTGACTGCCGCCGCCTTCAGGATCTTTATAATCATCTCCTTCATAGGGTTATTACCCCTGAATATCAGGACTGCCGTTGAAATTGCAGTGATATAGACACAGGAATCCGGACGGGTCCACATCATCCCGGCCCATGCGATTCCAACCTGCATCCAGCTGAATCTCTCCCTTGTAATCAGATAAAAAGTCCAGGATAGGAAAAACAGCATGAACGCAGTCTCCATGCCGTTGACCGAAAAAACGACCGACTTGGCCTCGGCGGCAAAAAGAAGACCTGCGAAAACCGCAGGAACGACATGATGGTCGGACTCATCCTGAAGAAAAATCCTAACAATGAAGATGCCTGCGGCCACAAAGGCCGGAATGCAGAAAAGTATCCTGAACAGCCATATGGCTTTCAAATACGAATCCGAACCGGTGACGAGGTAGCAGAATGCCGGAACTAGCGTGCCTATCGGAGAAGTGAAGCCATGGACTTTTTCACCTGGCATATATACAAGTCCGTTACCGTCGCAGAGGTTCTTGATGAACTTGAATGTTATGAAAAAATCTTCCCAGATGTGGCCAGTGTAGATGCTGTATGCGAGCGG
>JANYBI010000190.1 GCA_025360875.1 Lentisphaerota bacterium | reverse complement strand
TGCTCTTTGAAAATATTACGTTTTCGGTCAGGCACTATAGTAGCTGTTCTCCGAGAAGAAACGCCCATTCTTCCTGTTTTCAGATTCCTGTCTCTTCTCACCTTTAATCACAAGAGTGTCACGGTCTATTGAGATATCAATGTCTTTCTCATCGAGTCCGGGAAGTTCCGCATCGACATGGTATGCCTCATCCGTCTCAGAAACTTCGAATTTCGGCAGGCTCATGTCCCATCCTTTCCAGAAACGCTCCATTGAAGGAAGCCTCAGCGATCCGAAATCCCTGAATAATCCTTCGAACATATCACCTGCTCCACGATGCATGATCTCCAAAGGATGTTCCATTGTCCTGGCAAGAGTCCCATGTCCTTTCCTGATTGCTGGAAGATGTTTCATAATTATCCACCTCCTTCTCGACTTCTCTTTTAAACCTCTAAACTAGTGGTAGCATAAGATATGCCACCAGATTTAATTCAAAGCATATCAGCTTTCCAGTGTGGATGATATGCGAATTTGCCGATCCGCGGGGACAGATGTGAAAAAGTGACAGCTTGTCGCAAAAGCGACCTTAAGTGGAATAAAATGTCACATGCGGCAAATTTATCGCAGTAGTTTTTCTGCTCAATAATTGCAATTGCAGATGTTTGATTTATGGACGCGGGTGCATTAGATTGTAAACTTCGTTGGATTAATGGATGACTGGATGATTGGATTGCTACAATGAACTTGGAAAACAAGACAGTCCTGGTGACCGGAGGAGCCGTAAGAATCGGCAGAGCCATCGCCATTGCATTTGCGGAAGCCGGCGCGAAACTCGCAATCCATTATAACAGGTCTGGAAAGGAAGCCGAAAGCCTGTTGAAAAAGATCGGCGGAGCCAAGGCGGGACACCGGATAGCGAACTGCGAATTCTCGGATCTGGACGCTGCCGGAAGCCTCATCCAATCCGTCGGAAAAGTTGACATCCTGATCAACAATGCTTCCATATATTTTCCTTGTCCAATAGCCAAGGAAAATATGGCTGACGCAGAGCGTCAGATGGAGATCAATTTCAGAGTTCCTCTTCTCCTCATGAGGAAATTCCAGGAGCAGAAGATAAAGGAAGGATGCATCATAAATCTTCTCGACAGGCGTATTGCCAAGACTCATCCGGACGACGGATCGTACGCATTGTCGAAAAAGGCGCTGGCTGAAGCAACTTTGACAGCCGCGCTTGAATGGGCGCCCAGGATCAGGGTCAACGGTGTCGCGCCCGGCGCTGTCCTACCCCCGAGCTTCATGAAGGACTCGACCATGAAAAAACAGATCGCAATGACGCCGATGAGGAAGGCTCCGACGCCTGAGGAAGTCGCAAAGGCATGCCTTTTCCTAGTTGACAACGATTCCATAACGGGACAGATCATATTCGTTGACGGGGGCCAGCACTTATAAATTTTCCGTCTGGAAAATTTATGTCTGAACAAATCCAGCAGTTAAACATTAAGAAAGGAAAATGAAGACATGAAGAGAAAAGCCTACAATCAGGGACCAGTCACAATCCGTTCAATGCCGTTCTGGTGCGTCGGAAATCCGCTGTCGGATCCGTTCGGCGGCAAAATTCTTCCGGGGATTTCATCAGTCGAAGTAGCCAAGATCCTCTGCTGGGCAGCCGGCGAAGGTCTCATTGAAGCTACAAGCTTCCATGACGATGATCTCGTACCATGGGATCCGAAGAAACTCGAAGATGATCTCGACAAGAACAGCGAGACCTATGCCACGATGAAGACAATCAAGGCGATGCTCGACAAGGCTGGACTTTCCGTCAACACAGCCACCTGCAGCCTTCACGGCAGCCCGATTTTCCGCAATGGCGGTCTGACGAATCCCGATCCTAAAATCCGCGCCCTTGCAAAAGCCAAAGTTGAGCGCACCATCCGCATCGGCCATTTTTTCGGTGCAAAACATTATACCTACTGGGTCGCCAGGGACGGTTTTGAAGTTCCTATCGCCGTAAACTGGAACGAGGTCTATAACTGGCTTGCCGAAGGCCTCGATCACGTCTATGACTACATAAAGGCGAAAGGCTTCAAGAACTATGTTGGCGCGACGATCGAGCCCAAGCCAAACGAGCCCAGAGGACACATGTATCTTCCGACATCCGGACATGCCGTCGGGTTCATCTGCGGAAAACTCAAGAAACCTGACTTCTGGGGCGTCAACCCGGAACTTCTCCAGCATGAGAGCATGGCTCTGATGAACGGCGTCCAGGCCCTCGGATATCTCACAACCCTCGGCAAGCTTTCATTCCTCCATTTCGGAAGCCAGATAAAGGCGCAGTTCGACAACGACTTCCCGCCGCTTATCGGACCGGAAGGCCTGAAGGAAACCGTCCAGATGTTCTGGCTGCTTGACAAGGTTGGCTGGAAGGGCGTCGTTGAATTCGACTGCCATATGCTCCGCACTGACGCGGATCCCGACAAGGCCGAAGAATGCAGGAAGAAGTTCGTGAGGAACTGCTGCAACGCGCTCACCATTTCGTTCGAACTCGCCTCAAGGCTCAAAGGCGGCTGGATGAAAGGCCTGACAGAGACCGAAGCCGATCTCGCAGGCATAATGCGCCTCTGCGACGTGAGCCCTGCGAAGATCGCAGCCAAGACTGTAAGCAAGTAACCATTTAACTGTAATTTATATAAGGCAGGAGACGTCAAAAAGCGTCTCCTGCTTTTTTTTTATGGCCGTTGAATATAAGAAAGTCTATTTTATAGTAGAGGCTGGGCAGAATACTTCGTCCCCGAAAAGATAAATTAAAAGACAAAGGTGCGACCAATGAATGGTTCGAACGATGTTATAGTCCTGATAGTTCTTGGCATACTCGGGCTCCTGGCTTTCTTCAAGCCGATATTGATCTACAATGCGATGAAGAATGGAAGCAGAGGGATCAGCCCCTTGAACCTGTTCACCATGGGGGTCGTATACATCCTGCTTGCAGTAGCAGTAATAAAATTATATTATGCCAGGCCCCACACCTCGCTGATATGTTCAATCGTCCTTTTCCTTCTGGGATTATGGAATATCTATTTCGGTTTCCGGCTCAGGAAACTGAAGAATGCACCAAAAATTGATTCTGGAGACAATGACCCGGAAGAGAAAGATAATCCTGAGACAAAGGCATGACTGTCCGGAGATCGCCATGAAACTGACTAAGACATTTTTCGAAGACATACGCAAACTCATACTGTCGGCACGCTCTACAGTAGCGCGTGGA
>JANYBI010000186.1 GCA_025360875.1 Lentisphaerota bacterium | reverse complement strand
CGCCGCCTTCCGAGATTCCACAAGCGGTTTGGGGTCTATCATCCAGCCATTTTTCATCTTGACCATTAAAAACGGATTTGGCATTCTTTCATTTTTAATTTCGACCCACACGTAAATCCTTGCATCAGAGATATCCCCCGTTTTAAGAGTGGAAGTTTTTCCGTTGGGGAGAGTGATTTTCTCTCCTTCCTTGATTCTTATCAGCTTAAGGTCCTGGTATGACTTTTCAATTTCGGTCTGCATTTCCTTAGCCGGAGGCTTTCCCTGCCAAAGAATATCCATGCCCCCTGTCGCAAAAATCATTGACCTGACTCCATCTCCGTCATTCCTGAGCATGGAGTTTAATAACTGACTGAATGCCTCTTCAGGAGTCTGGGAAGTCCTATCTTTTATCGGCGCAGGCTGGGTGGGGGCTGCAGTGGTGGAAGTGGTGGGTTTCAATCTTAATTCCTTCCACTTGCGGTATTCTTCGGTTTTGATGAAATCTGCGTAGTCCGCTTCCTTTTCCATGGTTTCAAAGGACATCTGAATGGAGAACTGTTTCTCGATGCTTTCCAAAGTCTTTATGGAATCGCCCCATTTTTTACCGGTGAATTGGGCTAGGACAAGATTCCAATATGCCGATTCAAGACTCGGCTCGCGCTGAATTGCCTTTCTTATGGAAGTTTCGGCTTCTTGAAGTCGGCCCTCCGCGGTGAACAAATTTCCCCTCAGCGAGTCGAGATAAGGATCGCTGTTGCCAGTCATCTTGTTGAGATTGTCAATGCATATGTGAGCCTTCGAAAAATCCTTCTTAAAGAAATAGAAGTCCAGAAGCATCATGTCCAATGAACTGTCGCCTTCCTTGATTGCCCCTTTCATGGCGCCAAGCGAGTCCTTGTACTCCTTTGAATCTGGTCCCTTGAGCATGGCGGCCTTAATCCTTAATAGAAGGAACGTCTTGTCATTTTTCAGGCAGTCCGGAAGTTCTCCATAGATCTTTAAGGCCGTGTCAGGATCATTCTTGGCGATTGCATCGGTGATCTTGGGCAGTTTGTCGAAGTTCTTGGAGAACTCGGTTTCCTTCTGCATCAGTTTGCCGATGAATCCGCTGTCGGTTCTGGCGATCATGGGGATTGCGTTTCGTCCGAAGGCGGTGCTCAAGTCCTCGCCTAGGGCGGCAGTGAAGCAGTCACCGATGCAGACTTTGCCATTCTGTTCAACAAGCAGGAATTTCAGGTACATCAGGGCCGATGAAGGATCAAGTCCTCGGTAAAGAGCCCTGATTTCACCACCGTTCTTTTCTATCCTCAAAAGCTTCAGCGTAACAGGGCCTGCAACAAGTTGGCTCCCAAAAGCAAATGTCTTTGAAAAGCCTCCGATGAAATCGTTCTTTGTATTGTCGGAGACTTTCCGTCCACCCATCATCCTGTCGAAGAAGACTTCGATGTTGAAGTTCTTGTTGATTACCGACGGATCCTTGGAATTTATGCTCAATTCAATAAGTTTTGCGAAATCTGTGAATTTGACGTCTATGCCCTTGTCAACTATGACGGTGTCCGGAACTGCTTTGACATCCTGTCCAAAAGACGTGATGCCTGATAATCCTATCAATATGACGGCGAGACTTAACAGCCGGAAAGACTTGAAATTCATTTTTTGCCCCTTTCGTTGAAGCATATAACATGAAACAATAGTCTGATTTGGGTATATTCCAAGGCTGGCGCGGTATATTGGAAGTCTATAATCATCCTCTATTATGATGACTCCCCCGCCCTGAAAACTGGCTTCAAACAGATTCCCATCGGCAAGATCGGGCTGCAGAAGGATGAATACAGGGAATAAGCTCAATCACCTGATTTCCGGTTCGTAGTCAAGCCATTATTGGCTGTTGCTGCATTTGTGAAGTAAAACAGACATTCCTGCCTGTTTTACCTGCAGTTGAAAAACCCATCACAGGCAAGATGCCTGTGCTACATTATTAAAACTATTGCCGGCGAGACGCCAGCGCTCCATAATTCTTGCCCGGCACGGGCAACTCTACATCACGGGCGCAATCAGGAAGTCCGGAATTTCCTGTTCTTCCGTTTGTCATTTTTGATTTACAGGTTCTCTTTAGCGTTTGAATATTTCGTAAATCACCAGTAGATGAAACGCTGAAAGCGTTTAGTAATGAAGCATATGGTTTCAACCATAGGTAATATGATCAAGATGATTCCGTCCTGAATGGACGATATATTATTTGCCTGTGGTTGAAACAACAGGCCCCATTACACTATCCCTGCGGGATAAAGAGAATACAAACCTAAGCTCAGGACTTAAGATACCACATGATAGATTTTGTTGACATCAGCAAGACCTTCGGAACTCACGAGGTACTAAAGAACGCCAGCTTCCGGATCAATGATGGCGAGCGGGTCGGCGTTGTCGGACCGAACGGCGCCGGCAAGAGTACAATCTTCGCGCTGCTCCGGGGCGAAATAAGCCCGGACAAGGGAAGCATCGAATTCCCTAAGAACATCCGGATCGGACATCTCCGCCAGGAGTTCAACCCGCAGGATGTCAAGATGACGCTGCTGGAATATGCCGAAAGCGGACGGGAGGATCTGGCATCCTTCCACGATGAAATTGAAAATCTGGAACACGAACTGCACCATGACAGGATAAAGGATCGTGAAGCTACACTTGCTCATATCGGCAGGCTGCAGACGCTTTTCGAGGCCGGCGGAGGCTACCAGACACGAGCCAGGGCCCAGACCGCACTCTGCGGACTCGGTCTGATGGAGGACAGTTTCCAGCGCCAGTTCAGCTCCTTCAGTGGTGGATGGCAGATGCGCGCCGAACTTGCACGCGTGATAGTGGCGGATCCGGATCTGCTGCTGCTCGACGAGCCGACAAACTATCTCGATATCCCGGCCATCGAATGGATGCGCGGATATCTGAAGAGCTTCACCGGGACCTTGCTGCTCATATCCCATGACCGCTATCTGCTCAACACACTTGTAGACGTCACGCTTGAGGTCGCAAACTTCCAGACCGAAAAATACCGTGGCAACTACGATTATTACGTCAAGGAACGTGTCGTCCGCTACGAACAGCGCCTGGCGGCGGCGGAAAACCAGAAAAAGGTGCGCGAACAGGCGCAGCTGTTCATCGACAGGTTCCGTGCAAAGAACACGAAGGCCGCCCTTGTCCAGAGCAAGATCAAGATGCTCGAACGCATGGAGAAAATTGTAATCCCCAAGAAAATAACAAGTCCTGGAAGAATACATCTCAAGAAACCGGAAAGGTCCGGACAGGAAGTGTTGAGCCTTGAAAATATCGGACTCACCTATGACGGAAGCACCTGGGTCCTGAAAGGAGTCGACCTGAGCGTCCAGCGGGGGGACAAGCTCGCATTTGTCGGACTTAACGGAACCGGAAAATCGACTTTTCTCAGGATTGTTGCAGGCATCCTGCCTCAGTCAGAAGGTACTCGCACGCTCGGGCACAATGTCGTACCCGGATACCAGTCACAGGAATTCGCCGAGACG
Source organism: Lentisphaerota bacterium (assembly GCA_025360875.1). GTDB lineage: Bacteria > Verrucomicrobiota > Lentisphaeria > Victivallales > GWF2-50-93 > GWF2-50-93. Next base: position 718 of record JANYBI010000186.1, on the reverse strand, counting down.
ATGGATCCGGATCTTACTGTCTATGAGACCGTCAAGAACGTGAGCGAGGGATCCGGGATGCAGGAAATCCGCACTCTTCTGGGAGGTTTCGGTTTTTCAGGAGATACTGTAGAAAAGAAGGTCAGCGTGCTGAGCGGCGGCGAGAAGATACGTCTCGCCTTTGCGCGGCTCCTGATAAATCCGCCCAACTTCCTGATCCTTGACGAACCGACGACGCATCTGGACATTGCAGCCCGCGAGGCGCTGGAAAAGGCCCTCAAGGAATTCCATGGTACAGTCTGCGTAGTCAGCCATGACATCCAGTTCGTGCGGCAGGTTGCGACAACTATCGCGGCAATGCGTCCACCGGGGATCAAGCTTTACAGCGGCGGCTACGACTACTATTGCGAAAAAATGGCAATGGAAGCGCCAATTGCGGAAATCGCAGATGAAAGCGCGGCGCCAAAACAGTCTGAAAGGAAAATCCAGCGGCGGGAACGTGCGGAGCTCATCCAGGAGCGCGGTCGCCGGAAAAGGGACTTGACCACAAAGCTTGCAGATACGGAAAAGATCATCGACCTGCTTGAAGCGGAGGACAAGGAGCTTGTCGGAAAACTGGCGAATCCTGATGAAAACAAATCCTATGCGGCGATCAACAGGCGCCTTTACGAGATCCACATCGAACTTCCCAAGGCCCTCCATGAATGGGAGGCCGTATCCCTTGATCTGGAGAAGCTCC
>JANYBI010000179.1 GCA_025360875.1 Lentisphaerota bacterium | reverse complement strand
GCCCTGGAATCCCAAACTTCTCAGCAAAGACAACAAGTCCTGATATGCGGCTCGTATTAACTCATCAAGAGGGACCTGTCCCGATATGCTGGGGAAATCTTTCATATGTATGCCCGCCTTGACGTCTTCGCACAGGGAGATTTCCACTTTGACGATACGGTTTCCTAGCGGGGTGAATTTCAATGTGTATTGGGAATTGTCACCTTCCCAGAAAAGATAGAGTCCCTGCTCGGGGATGTCGGAGAAATCATCGTCGGAACTGCATAGGTCGTCCAATTTGACCAGCATGTCACAGAATTCGCCGCATGGATCTGAGTTGCAGCTGACCTTCATCGGAAAATTCCTGCCATCGCAGGATGCACACATCTCAACCTTTCCTGAACATATGGATTCTATCTTCAACTTAAAATCCATGGCAACCCCCTATGCGTCATAAAATCTTGCAGTCATGCAAGATTTTATCATTCATTCTTTCTCTTAGTATAATGGGTATGCAGCAGCTCGTGAGCAAGATGGCTTCCGGGCTCTCCGAGATATTCCCTGTAGATTTTCTGGATGTAAGGATTTTCGTGCGATTTGCGAATGGTCTTTTCACGGTCCTCCTCGTAGAGCGCCTGGCGCCTCTTCTCCAGAATATCGGTATCACCATGGATGTAGGGCTGTCCACCGCCGTTGAGGCAGCCGCCTGGACACGCCATGATCTCAATCGCATGGTAAGTGGATTCACCCTTGCGTATCTTTTCCAGTAGAGTCCTGGCATTGCCAAGACCAGATGCGATTGCAACCTTGATCTCCTTGCCGGCGACATTGACTGTCGCCTCCTTGATTCCGGAAATTCCGCGGACATCATCGAAGTCGATATCCTTGATTTCTTTTCCACTCACCCAGTCAGCTGCAGTACGGAGAACAGCTTCGAGAACACCACCAGTCGCACCGAAGATCACACCTGCACCGGTAGATTCGCCCATAGGGTTGTCAAACGCCGAATTACGGAGGTCGTTGAACTGGATACCAGCCTCCTTGAGCATGTTGGCAAGTTCACGGGTTGAAATAACTATGTCAACATCCCTTACCCCGTCCCTGGTAAATTCAGAACGGGCGGCTTCATATTTCTTGGCAAGGCATGGCATGACGGAAACAACTGTTATTTCCTTCGCCTCGACTCCTATTTTCTTTGCGTAATATGTTTTCGCCATGGCTCCGAACATCTGCTGGGGAGACTTTGCCGTTGATGGAATATGCAGGAGGTCAGGGAACTGGTGTTCGAAAAATTTCACCCAGCCGGGACAGCAGGACGTGAGAATGGGAAGGTTCTTGTTTTCCTTGAGTCTCTGGATGAATTCGGTTGTCTCCTCCATGATTGTCAGGTCTGCGGCGAAATCAGTGTCAAATACCTTGTCAAATCCAAGCATGCGGAGGGCAGTCACCATCTTGCCGGTGCTTATCGAGCCAGGCTCCAGTCCGAATTCCTCGCCCAGGGCGACACGTACGGCCGGGGCAGTCTGCACGATCACATGTTTTGTCTCATCGTTGAGGGCGCGCCACACGTCATAGGTCCTGTTCATCTCGGTCAGGGCGCCGACAGGGCATGCTGCGACACACTGTCCGCAGAAAGTACATTTGGTTTCGACAAGAGGTTTTTCAGAGGCGGTCGACACAGTTGAGTTGAACCCTCTTTTAATACCTGAGAGTATTCCTACGGTCTGAATTGTGTTGCAGGCTGTCTCACAGCGGCGGCACATTATGCACTTGTTCATGTCGCGGACTATTGATTCGTTTGCGAGATCGATCTTGTGCTTTGACTGTTCGCCCTTGTATATGATCCTGTGCAACCCCATCTCCTGCGCAAGCGCCTGAAGTTCGCAGTCGAGATTCTTCTCGCATGTCAGGCAGTCTTTCGGATGATTTGAGAGGAGCAGGTCAAGCATCGTCCTCCGGGCGTTTATCGCCCTCAGGGTATGGGTCCTCACCTCCATGTTCTCCTCGACGGGAGTACAGCACGCCGGCGCGAGGTTACGTCTTCCCGACACCTCGACCACGCATACCCGGCATGAGCCTATCCTGTGCTCGAGGTTAAAACATTCCAGCTCCATGTGGCATAGAGTCGGAATTTTTATGTCAAGCTTCCTGGCGGCCTGGAGTATTGTGGAATTCTCCTCTGCCATCACAGGCATTCCATTTATTCTCAATTTTATCATTTTAAATTATCCTCAGTTTATTAATGACTCATCAGCCAATCCTGCAAATAATAACTCCCGAACTAACGCACTCTCGAACTCCCGAACTTCTTTTTCAGTTCTTGTCAATTGCATGGAACTTGCAAGCCTCATAGCAAACTCCACATCTTATGCACTTCTTCTGATCGATGACATGCTTCTGCTTCTTCTCACCGGAAATACATGCGACCGGACAGTTCCTTGCGCATAGAGTACATCCCACGCAGCTGTCATTTATCTCGTAGCTCAGCAGTTTCACACAGACTTTCGCCGGGCATTTCTTGTGATCGATATGCTCCAGATATTCGTTCTCAAAATTCTTTATTGTAGAGAGGACTGGGTTCGGAGATGTCTGCCCGAGCCCGCACAGCGCCGTATCCTTGATGTTTTCGGAAAGCTTGCGGAGCTTTGCAAGGATCTCATGTGTTCCATTTCCGATCGTGATCTCATTAAGCATTTCATGCAGGCGTTTGTTTCCGATCCTGCAAGGCGTGCACCTTCCACATGATTCATCGAGAGTGAATTCAAGGAAGAATTTGGCTATATTGACCATGCAGTCGTCCTCGTCCAGGACAATCATCCCGCCGGATCCCATCATGGAACCCAGGGCTATGAGGGAATTATAGTCGATCGGAGAGTCGAGATTGGCCTCGGTTATGCAGCCACCGGAAGGTCCACCGGTCTGGACGGCCTTGAATTTCTTTCCGCCTTTTATGCCCTCGCCCAGCTTGAAGATGATGTCGCGCAAAGTTATGCCCATCGGAACTTCGATTAGTCCGACACTGTTGATTTTTCCAGTAAGGGAGAAAACTTTCGTGCCCGGGGAATTTTCCGTCCCTATCTTCTTGAACCAGTCGGCGCCATTCCTGATGATTGCGCAGACGTTCGCAAAAGTTTCAACATTGTTGACGATGGTCGGCTTCTTCCAAAGTCCGGAAATAGCCGGAAAAGGAGGCTTGAAACCGGGTTCGCCCCGTTTTCCTTCCACAGAATGTATGAGCGCAGTCTCCTCGCCGCAGACAAAGGCACCTGCCCCATACTTCAGCTCGATTTCGAAATCAAATCCCGAACCGAAGAGATTCTTTCCAAGAAGCCCCATTCCCTTCGCATCATCAATCGCCTGGTGAAGACGCTTGACCGCCAGCGGATACTCGGCACGGATGTATATCACGCCATTATGGGAGCCCACGGCATAGCCTGCAATTATCATCGCCTCCAGCACGGAATGGGGATCGCCTTCGAGGACAGCGCGATCCATGAACGCTCCAGGATCGCCCTCATCGGCATTGCATATCACATATTTCTCATCTGACTTCTGAGCTGCGGCAAACTGCCATTTCCGGCCCGTCGGAAATCCGCCGCCGCCCCTGCCCCTGAGTCCTGAATCCACAACTGTCCTGATAACATCGCCAGGTTTCATCGAAGTCAGCGCCTTTGCAACAGCCTGATATCCGGAACGTGAGATGTAATCATCGATGCTCTCAGGATTGATCCTGCCACAGTTGCGGAGCACGATACGCGCCTGAAGCACTGATTCAGCGTTCTGTCCTTCTTCAGGATAGTACCATGACTTTGCTACAGTATGGACACCTGCGGCCCTTATGTTTTTTGCTACAATCGCCTTTGCCATCTCGGTGGTGACATTTCCGAAAAAGGCACCTTGTCCGCTTTCCATGTCAATCACCTCGATGGATGGTTCGCTGTGGCAGATCCCCATGCAGCCGACCGGAACTATCCTGACCGAATCCTGGAGGTTCTGTTCAAGCACTTCCTTCTTCAGCTCGTCGAGTACCGGTGTTGTGCCTGCGGCAATTCCGCAAGTGCCCATGGACACCAGGATTTCAGTTTTGATATTCCTGGAGAGCGCCCCCTTGAGCTCTTTCCCGTATTTCCCGAGTTTTTCAGGAGTATTGATTATAGTCATTGTCATGATTCCTTTATTTGCAATCCTCGATTATTTCCGGAACTTTCTTTGGTGTCACATTTCCATAGACCTTGTCGTTGACCATTACAACAGGAGCAAGGCTGCATGCGCCGACGCATCTGAGTCCGCCCAGCGAGAACTTCATGTCCTGTGTGGTTTCGTCCATGTCGATATTCAGGAAGCGTTTGAACTCTCCGACAATTCCATCTGCGCCCTTGATGAAGCAGGCAGTACCGGTGCAGACGTTGATCTTGAATTTGCCGAGAGGCACAGTCGTGAAATAGGAATAGAAACTTATCACTCCGAAGACTTCGGACAGGTGGAGCTTGAGCTTTTCCGCCACAAAGAGCTGTATTTCTTCCGGCAGATATCCAAAAATTCCCTGTGCCCTGTGGAGCGACTGGATCAGGAAACCCCTGTTCCTGTCGGAATCGTCCCCGAGCGGCAGGCTGTCAATGTATTTTTCAAGTTCCTTCCTCTTGTCCGGATACATGTCCAATATGGAAACGTTATCGCAGCATTCTTTGCATTCAGCTGTCATGTTGATCGGCTCCTTAGTAATTTCAACGAACCTGAAGCGGTTCAATTTTTATCAAAATAATTCCGAAATATAATTGAATATCGGTATTTAAAAAGTATTTTTGTTAAATTATTAACAGAAAATATTGCATTCAAAATGTTTAAATTAAAGAGCGATAAAAATGAAAAACGGTAAAATAACCATATCAGAGGTAGTCCAGGCTCTTGAAGGGGAGCTTATCTCAGGAGAAGACAAGCTGGACAGGGATGTTGAAAGCTTCGGTGCCACCGACCTGCTAAGCGATGTCCTCGCCATGGGCAAGACAAACTATGCGCTTCTCACAGGGCTTACGAATGTCCAGATACTCCGCACCGCGGAAATAACCAACGCATGCTGCGTGGTCATTGTCAGGAACAAACAGCCACAGCCGGCAGCAGTCAGCCTCGCGAAAAGGAACGGCATCCCGCTGATCCTCTCCAGGCTTACGATGTTCGATGCATGTTGCAGGATAGGCAGACTACTGGAGAACCCTGATGCCAGAACTGAAGGAACGCCAAATACGGCTGGTGCATGAGCTGATGTACCAGATCAAGGTTCATCAGGTGATGAACCGGAACGTAGTATCATTTCCGTCCACAGCCACAATGCGTGAAGTCCAACTCTGCATGAAAGAGAAGAAATTCTCCGGCGTCCCCATAGTCGACAATGGAAATATCTCCGGCATCATAAGCATTGATGACATCATAACCGCGTTCGATCATGGGCATATCGACGACCAGGTCGGAAACCATATGGCCAGGAACGTGATGACCATCCCCCAGAACTATTCAG
>JANYBI010000163.1 GCA_025360875.1 Lentisphaerota bacterium | reverse complement strand
ACCGCTTCGGGGATGAGCATGAAAAAGCGGGTGATCTCGGGATGGGTGACGGTCACCGGGCCGCCGTGGGCACGTTCATGGTATCCGGAACCCGGGAAAAGAATATCGCATTTCCGGCCATGGGGAGATAATTTCTGGATTTCCTGCATTCACACGCATCTTCTGGCGCGACGGATACTGCCGATACCAGTCAGGAGATTGCGTCCTAAGCCAAAGCCATCGCTCTCGATTTTCCCATTGTCACTTTTCTTTTCCTCCCTCCTGCGCGAAAACACTACGCCCGCCGGACTTGCCGCCGGCGCGGCTGTCGGTACCATCATCGGCATAATTCCGATTCCCGGGGTTCAATCTATCGTAATAGTCTATGTCGCCTCCCGTCTTCATTTGAACTTGGTACTGCCCCTGCTAATTCAGAATCTTTTCATACCTCCGTTTGCTCCGCTCCTATGCATTGAACTGGGTTATTGGCTGCTCAATGGAACCTGGCTGACCGAATTCACCTTCACAACGCTCTGCACACAGATGCACTATCGTTTAGCCGAATGGTGGATTGGCAGTTTATTGCTGGCCCCCGTCTTTGCTGCCTTGACGGCAAGTGTCACTTACCTTGTGGCGGTATTTATTCAACGCAAAATGAGTCGGCGACAATGAATGACAAAAAAACAATCCAAGGTCTGAGCGCCACAAGGGGCAACTCGTTTGGAATCGGTTTTTTCCGGTTGCTGCTGAAATTCGGGGGGATAAACCGCGCCTGTGAATTTGTCTGGTTCATAGCATTATTCTATGCACTGTTTGACCGTAAGGCAAGACGCTCAACCATTCCCTACCTGCGTCACCGTTTTCCTAAAGCCGGAATATTCCGTCTGTGGTGCTACGCTTACCGCCTGATGGTCAGCCAGGGACAATCTCTACTGGAGGCGGCGGCAGTAAATATCGGCGCTGAATATTCCATCAGCTCAGAAAATAACACCGAACTCCGGGACCTGATATTAAAATCCAAACATGGAATCATCCTGCTGATCTCCCATTTCGGGCCGTGGCAGGCCTCTATGTCAACGGTCTTAAACTATGGGCGCAATGTAACCATTTTAGTACAACGTGATCAGAATGTGAATGTCGATAAGATGATGGCCATCAAAAACAGCGGCCTTACAATCAATACAGTCTTCACTGATGATTTGACCGGAGGTATTCTTGATGCAATGTCCGCCATAGAACGTGGCGACATAGTCTGCATCATGGGTGACCGCTGCCGTGAAAAAGATGCTCTCCTGATTGACTTCCTCGGGGAACCGGCCAGATTCCCTTTCGCCGCATTTTATCTTGCGGCAAAATGCGCCTGCCCTATCGTGCCGATGTTCGTGTTCCGCGAAAAGCACCATGATACTTTGCTGTTTCATTTTGGAAAGGCGCTCTATCCGGAATGTCACACGCAGGGGCATTATCGCCGCGAGAGCCTGCGCCCATATGTTGCAGCTTATGTCGCCGAACTTGAACAATCTTCCTGCAGGTTCCCGTTCCAATGCTATATTTTTGAAGACATATGGGGAACGCAATAGCCTTTACTTATTTTGCAGCGCGGTTCGGAATTCCTGATTTTTCAAAAGGCCGTTGACCGCATCCAGGTAAGCATCGCTCAATGTTTCATAGTAATTGTCAAGGTTATAAGAGCGTCCAAAACGCTTTGTCTTGCCGGTCATCATACCTTGCCAGATGACATTGCCTGCAGCATTTTCAGCAGTAATTTTGATTCCCACATTTGCATTATAAAGATTATCTTCAATGACATAAAATTCTAAAATCTCACCTTTGATAGTCATACTTGCATTATCATCCACAACGCTGAACCCGCGCTGTTTGACAATAGATATGAACCTGCTCCTGCACCAGTCGGCTACATCATCGCACGTTGAGACTAACTTGTCCTTTTTGCCTTCAATATTCCTGGCAATATCCCTTTTATTTTCACGTGAGTCGACGAAGGGCATGATCTTGTATTTATGGGAATACATACCGGATGGCAATGGCGTGTCAGTAACATTGATGTCCTTGGTCGGTTTCCAAACTAACGGGACGTCTGAAAGCATCTTGGTGGTGGAGCATCCGTAGAGCATCGCCATAACCGAAAGGCAACCCAAAACATAAAATCCAAATCTGCATTTCATAAATCGTCCCCCAGTTTAAAATTTAAGGCCCTACGAATAAGTAATATGCTATTTCCTTTATATCACACTAACCATAATCCTTATTTTTAATCTGACAATCGCCGCAAGGCGGTTAGCGGAAATATAAACCATTCGACAAGCGGCATTTGACACTAAGATATGGAAACATTTTTCCCTGGCATACTTGATGTATGCTCCACCCACGGCTATCTTTCCGCCGATATGAAAATTGCAAGTACTATCAGTTCATCCCTAACAGGTTGCGGCGGTTACAGACGATGGATCAACACCGTTTTATTTTTACTTGCGCTTCTCCAGAGCTCATGCGCTGAGCTGTCTGTCAGGGAAGTCTCGGATCCCGCAGAAGCCGTCTCTAGGCTTAAATCCGGCGGAACTCTGAAAAATGAAGTTGACATCCTTGTCCAGCCGCTTATTGATTCCGGAGAAAATGTCAGCGTCGTGGTTGGAGTTGTAATGCCTGACGCGCAGACTTACGTCTACGGATACGGTAAAACTGAACTTGATTCGGGTTCAAATCCCAACGGCAAGACTATTTATTCAATTGGTTCTGTCTCCAAGGGGTTCGTAAGCCTGCTCTTATTCAGGATGATTGAGGAAGGGGTTATTGACAGAAACGCAACGATCGGTGATATCCTCGGACCTGACTTCAAGCCGGAAGACGAGAATGTCGCCAGAATTACCCTCGTGCAACTGGCAACACACTCCTCGGGAATGCCAAGACATCCCCAGACGCTTAAACTGCTCTATACGTTTTCCTGCTTTTTATTTACAGGCGATAATTTTTATGAATATATCGACAGCGCCGAAGGGATAAAATATTTGAACGAGGTCCATCTGGACAAGGAGCAGATCGGCAAGTATACATACTCCAATGTTGGTGTTGGGCTGCTCGGTTATCTGCTTGCGAAAAAAGCGGATAAATCATTAACTGAACTGCTGCAGGAGAAAATTTTCAGGCCGCTTAAGATGAACGACACTGCTATCACTCTGGATGATGGACAGAAAAAAAGACTGGCTGTGGCATATTCCGGAGACCAACCATTGTTCCGTTTACGAAACACACCTCTTGAACCCTGGAAATTCACATATTTCATGGAAGGAACAGGAGCTGTATATTCGACTGCCGATGACCTGCTGCTTTTTATCAAGGCGCAGCTTGGATTTCAGGCTCCGCCGCCGCTGGATGCGATTATCCCGAAAACTCAGCAGATACAGGTATATGCCGACAAGATGAACGTGGCGTCAGGCTGGCTTACCGAAAAACCATTCCCGAATGCACATGAGATATATTTCCAATACGGACTCACCTCAGGATTCAACTGCTATCTCGGATTTGACCGGGAACATAAGATTGGAGTTGTGGTTTTGAGGAACAATTTCAACTGGCGAGACAAGATCGGACATAATCTCATCCTCCGCATTGCCGGAAGCATTCAGAACAAATGACGCGATACCCAGATATTCCAATTGGTTTTACTTGTACTGTTGATATATTATAAGTGTTGCCAAATATTTAAGCATTTCAGGGATGAACGGGGTTCTTTCATTATGGATGATTCAGTTATTGCATTCAGGACAGAATTTAAAACCAATCTGATTGAATGGCTTCAGATGAAGAACAAAACCGCGGAAGACATTGATGACAACGACCCCCTTTTTGGCAATGGATTGGGCCTTGATTCACTTGATGCCGTTGAAATTGTCATAATGCTTCAACGCAAGTATAACATCCCGCAAAAGGACATCGAGTCACGGAAGGAAATTTTTGCCACATTAGCGACTCTTAGTGACTACGTCCAGGAAAAGTGCAGACGGTAAAATATGGCTCAATCATCTCCTGTCATCACCGGTGTCGGATGTATTTCCTGTGTCGGCGATGGCTACCATGACACTTCAGCCTCACTCTTCCGGCAACCTATTTGTCCGGCGCCGTCAATTTTAACTGACAGCTCGCTTAAACTGCCGGTTTTTGAATTAACCGGTTTTAAATCAGAGAAGGATCAGCCGGGAGGGCGTACGCTTGCCCTGCTGAGACATACATTGAACCAGGCGCTTGTCCAGGCAGCCCTGTCACCGCAGGAACTTGCATCACTCCGTGTTGGAGTCTGCATTGGAACTACCATCGCATGCCAGTTGAACAATATTCCTTTTTATGCCGAACTCCGGGCCTCAGGCACCGCTCCGGCAAAACCATTAATCAATTTCATCAGCGGCTCTCCTGCGGAATGGATTCGGCGTGAATACTCGCTCAGCGGACCGGCATTAATCGTTTCAAATGCCTGTTCGTCGGGAACCGACGCCATTGGTATCGCGTCCATGTGGGTACGTTCGGGACTCTGTGACATTGCGATTGCGGGAGGAGCCGATGAACTCAACAAAGTACCTATGGCAGGATTTCACGCCTTAAGTGTCTGCTCAAAATCGCCATGCAGACCGTTCGACCGCGACCGCGACGGCCTGAATCTGGGAGAAGGAAGCGGTGTTGTCATCATAGAATCAGCAGAGTCGGCAAAAAAACGTGGAATCAGCCCCATTTTTTCAGTTGCAGGTTATGGAACAGCCTCCGATGGTTTTCACATTACAAAACCTCGCCCTGACGGCTCAGGCCTTGAACAGGCCGTCAATTGCGCCATGCAAACTGCTGGAATACAAGCTTCTGACATAGCCTTTGTCAATGCACACGGCACTGGAACAGGCACCAACGACAGCCTGGAAGCGTCTGTGCTGTTTCGCATCTTCGGTTCAAGTGTCAAATATCTGTCAACAAAACGCATGACTGGCCATACTCTAGGAGCGGCTGGAGCGCTTGAATTCATTTTTACCGGCATAATGTTGTCAGAAGGCAAGGCTGGGCCTAGCCATGGATTTGAAAATCTGCCGGATGATATTCCTGTGGCACCACTCACTTCACAGATCCCCATCAACGGTAAATTCGCAATGTCCACTTCTCTGGCCTTCGGTGGCTGCAACAGCGCTTTAATTGTTGAAAGGCCGGGGTGAATTTATGTTTATATCTGGAATTGGATCCATAAGTGCTCGCGGAATCGGCACGGCAAACTTGGAAGCGATGAAACAAGACAGCGAAATCCAGGATAGAAGTATCAACAAGGATGCATTGCTTTCTGTCAAGAACAGATATGATCTCCGACGGGCCGACCGATACACCGCAATTGTCATGGCATCTGCTGTCCAGGCATGCGCCGATGCAGGGTTCACCGATTGCGCCATGGCGGACACCGGAATCATCATTGCCAGCGCATTCGGGCCGCACAGGACAACTTTCGCATTTCTCAATGATATCCTTGATTACCCTGAAGACCAGGTTCTTCCCACCACCTTTTCACACTCTGTCCACAACGCAGCGGCCTCCTATGTGGCTTCATCCCTGCAAATAAGAGGGCCGACGATCTCCTTGACCGGCTTCGAAGACATCTGGTTCGATGCCCTGGAATTATCTGACGTATTCCTGAATTCCGGCTGCTGCCAGCGGATTTTACTCATTGGAGCCGAGGAACTGGCGATCCTGACTCAAAGCCTACCCAGTATCTTGCCTGACAGTTTCCCCTGCAAGCTCCTGGAAGGCTCCGTGGCATTACTGCTTTCATCCACCCCCGAAGGTAAAAATTACACTGCCATCAGTTGCCATCGCAAGCCCGCCTGCGGGGAAAAGCCGGACCGGCATTCTTCTGATGCCGCAGCAAACGATTTTCTAGGTGGAGCTTTCCATACCGCACTCAAGGCTCTTGCTTCTGGCAATCAGGCAGGGACAACTATTTCTATCGATTCAATTAGTGGCTTAATAACATTTTATAAAACTGTTTAACGATAAGGATTAATTCTATGGGAAATATCAATACGGATCAAGTCAAGAACTGGCTGCTTGAAGAAATCTCTGCCATTACTGGCACAGATACAAAACTCATCGACCCTTCCCTTTCCCTTTCGCAGAACGGTATTTCTTCCATGGGATTTGTGGAACTGCTTCTGGGAATTAGCCGGGAATTTAAGATTGAACTGCTCAATTCGGAAATTTCTCCCGCCGATGTAGCTTCCATCAACGCATTTGCATCCAAAATTGCCAGGACAGGTAACAAATAAGTGCTGTTCTCAGGAAAAAAACATTACTTCAATGGGATTGACTGGGTTGCAGCGGCGCTCAACCACCAGTGCCGTCTTACCCCTGCCCGTGGAAATAATTTCCTGATCGTCCTCGAACTCGGAACGCCTTTCTCTCCCGCCAAAATAAAACGCCTGCTGGATGCTTGCAATGATTTGCCCCCCCTCCTTAACGGACGCATCAGACGTGGCTGGCATCTGGCTCCATACTGGCAACCGGGGCCAG
>JANYBI010000140.1 GCA_025360875.1 Lentisphaerota bacterium | reverse complement strand
TTTGTAAAAAGGCATTGTTGGCCTCGGTTATGACTCCAGCAAGGTCAGCTATGCTTTTTGCAGCTATTGAAGCATCGAAAACAAAATTCTTGAGCCGCAAAGCCTCTTCGACACGCTTGCGGTCTGTGATGTCCTTTGCTGTGCTGGCAAAGCCGCTGACCTTGCCGTTTTCGTCATACTCGGGACATATCGACCATGCCAGGAAATGCACGCTGCCATCAACTCCTATCATACGATTTTCATGCGTAAAAACACGCATGTCGCCTTTTAGCCAGTTCTTGAAAGCCGTCTCGGTCGTCTTGCGATCTTCAGGATGTATGAAATCGAAAGCCACGCGTCCAAGGCAGGCTTCCGGTTTTAAGCCATAAATTTCCTGCGCGGAATGATTCACAAACAGGAAGCGGCCTTCTGCGTCGACCCTGGTCACGAGATCCGGAGTTCCTTCCACAAGATTCCGGTACTGTTTCCGGCTCTCGCGCAGAGCCTCTTCCGCCATCTTGCGGTCGGTAATGTCGCGCGCTTCCGGAACAAGGAGAGTTACCTTGCCGTCGCGGTCGAAGATCGGGTTTATTGAAAAATCAAAGAAACGCGTATTGTCACCGGCCCCCTGCAATTCGACCTCATACCGGATAAATTTCCCTTCAGCGGCCTCAAGAATGGATTCTTTCAATTTACGGACCCGTTCCTCGTTACCCGCCCACCAACGGGTTTCCCAGAAAGGCTTATTTAATGCATCTTCCAATGCAAGACCGGCGAAATCAATGGCCGGATAGTTCGCCTCTAGCAGTTCGCCATCCGTAGTCATGAGACCGATAAAATGGAATGTGGAGTTGAAGATTGCCTTGAACTTCTCCTCGCTTTCAAGTATCTCCAGCCTTTTCAGTCCCTGTTCAGCAAGTATGACTGCTATCTCGGACAGGTAATCCATCGCCTTACGGAACTGGTCTTCTGATACTATCGGGACTTTCTGCAAAGCCTCCAGATATTCCTTCTCATCAAAACCGTATTGGCGCGCCTGGTTTCTGAAACGTTCGATGTCAGGCTTCTCGAAAAGCGCCTGTCCGGTTGCAAGAAACGCGAGGCATTTGCCTCTGACAATAATCGGCGTGGCTCCGTCAACCATGCCGTTCTCGCATTTCTGGATGCCCATCTGGCGGGATTCCGTAAGATTCCTGAAGAGCTGCACATTGCTGGTCTTACAGTGGCAGGCGGAGGCGGGACAGACCCGATGGAATTTCGCGCAGACATCCCTCCATCCGGTGGAGATCAGGATTTCCATGGATGGATACGCAAGGAATCCTGTAGTGAATCCGCTGAACTGGGAGAATTTCTCAAAGACTACGCGGAGATGATCTATGTCCACGAGATCCTTGATGGAGTATTTCCCTTCCACCAGCTCCGGATTTGTAATTGTATTGTCCTTGTCGTCCACTGCCATTTTTCCCTGAAATATTAATATCTCATTTAAATTTCGCAAAATAAATTTTGCGATACACAGCGGTGATGAATCACCGCACTCCAAGGAGCGTTGCCACGCTCGTAAATCAAAGGAAAAATCCTTGCTCCGTATTCAATCCACTTCCGAACTCCAGAACTTTCGAACTTACGCACTCTAAAATTTACTTACGCCTTTCTGATCCGGCCTCCCAGGGCTGCGATCTTCGCATCGATGTTATCATAGCCCCGGGATATCACTTCCGCCCGGTGGATCGTGCTCGATCCCTTTGCGCAGAGTGAGGCGATAAGCATCGCCATTCCGGCACGTATATCGGGACTCGACATTTCCATTCCACGGAGTTTTGCCGGGCCTGTTATGACTACGCGGTGCGGATCACAGACAATCGCGTTGGCCCCCATCATTATGAGCCTGTCCACAAAATACATCCTGCTCTCGAACATCTTCTCGAAAAACAGCGCCGTACCCCTCGCCTGTGTCGCCATCACGATAGTGCAGCTCATCATGTCGGTGGGATACTGCGGCCATGGTCCGTCGGAGATCACAGGTATCGCATTGCCAAAATCAGGCTTGACCGAAAGCCGCTGGCCTCCCGGCAGATGGATCCTGTCGCTGAAAAGTGCGAACCTCGCACCGAACCTTTCAAAGACGCGCCTCAGCATCCAGTAATGACGGGGGACCGTCCCATGGATGATCAGATCCCCGCCGGTTGCTGCGGACATCGCAAGGAAACTGCCGGCCTCGATATGGTCGCCGATGACGGTGTGTTCGGCTCCGTGGAGTTTCTCAACACCCTCTATCATGATCGTATTCGAATCGGTGCCTGTAATTTTCGCCCCCATTTTCTTCAGGAGTTCGGCGAGATCCTGGACATGAGGCTCGGAAGCCGCATTCCTTATTACCGTCCTGCCTTTTGCAACCGCAGCAGCCATCATTATATGTTCCGTCGCGGTAACGCTCGCCTCATCGAAGAAAAGATCCCTTCCCTTGAGCTGGGGCGCAGACAGCATGAACGGGGGTTCTTCCGAAAGAAGCTTTGCTCCGAGACATTTCAGGCCGTAGAGATGGGCGTCGATCCTTCTTCTGCCGATATCATCGCCGCCGGGAGGCCAGAACGAGACCTCCTTGCACCTGTAGAGGAGCGGTCCTGCGAAAAGAAGCGATGTCCTGAGCTGGTTTGAAAGCGCCTGGGGTACATTCCCCGAAACCACGGACTGCGCCCTAAGACTGAGGGTAGTGCCAGAGCGTTCATGTTTTACGCCGAGTGATTCGGCTATCTTGAGCATTGAAGCGACGTCGATGATATCAGGCACGTTGTGCAGGATGATCTCGTCATCGGTGAGAAGGGATGCGGCAATCATGGGCAGAACCGCGTTCTTGCTCCCCGAGAGACATATCTCCCCCGATATCGGATATCCCCCTTCAATTATGAAATCGCTCATCTGCAATACCTAATATAAAGTTAATTTTTCTGATGTAGTGTTCGCTGTCTCAGCGAAGATCTTAACCTAAATTTTGCGTTTGTGGTAGCAAAATTTACCGAGAGGCCGAT
>JANYBI010000134.1 GCA_025360875.1 Lentisphaerota bacterium | reverse complement strand
GGAAGTTCCATTTTTTGTGGCGTATCCAAGCAGTTGGATTGGCTTTGTCATGTCGAATAGGGCGAATTGTGGACTGAATGACAAGGCTGCTACGGATATGGCGATCATGCCCGATGAGCCCGGAGAGGCTTTTTCCGAGAGGGAACTTAAGGACTGTGCAGATTTCATGAGGGATGGCATTCTTATTTCGGAAACCAATTGGATATCTTCTTCCGCAAATGAGCAGATGGATATCAAAATTGAGAAAAAAAACACAAAAAATGATAGAAATCCTGTTTTTAACGAATTGATTTCCAGCATGGGAATTTTCCAGATAAAATTGTTTAAGTCACAGTCCTTGAAAGATATAATAAAATTGTGTTCATTCAATGATTTTTTAAATAATTAGATTATCTTATGCAGAAATTCGGTGATAACTGGACGGATTGAATCTGCGATGGATAAAAAAGTCATAATGATAATGGTCGACGGGTTCGGAGTGCCTGAAAAAGGGTGGTCCAATTCCATTTATTCCGATTTATGCGACAGCAGGTTTGTAAAACTTCTGGCGGACTTTTCAATACCGGTAAGCGCCAAACTGGATGTGGATGGAATCCCACAGAGTGCAACCGGCCAGACTGCTCTTTTCACCGGATTCAATGCCGCAAAGATAATGGGCATGCATATGCAGGGGTTTCCAGGCCCTAAGCTGAGGGAACTCATATGCAGCCGAAACCTTTTCTCAAATCTCATGGAAAAAGGAAAGACAGTGGCTTTTGCCAACGCCTATGTCCAGTATACTCTGGAAGAGCTTGCAATCATGCGCCTTAAATCTGTAACAACTACAATGGTAGAGTCTTCCATTGGATGGGTCAGGAACATGGAGGATCTCATTTCAGGAAAAGCCGTATATCATGACCTTACACGGAAAACTATCAAGAACAGCATGCTTGTCCAGGAAATTTCACCGAAACAGGCGGCCATAGATCTGCTGAACATATCGAAAGATAACGATTTTACTCTTTTCGAGTATTTTCTTACCGACAGGGCGGGGCACAAGATGGATGTAGATGCCCTTAAGGAGATTTTAGGGAACCTTAGCACGTTCGTATGCGAACTTGTCGATTCTGCAGCTGAAAACACGATGATAATCCTTACCGGAGACCACGGAAACTGCGAGGATATCTCAACTAGGAAGCATACTACGAATCCCGTCCCCCTTTTTGTATACGGGCACCCCCTGCCCTGCAATAGGAAAATCACTTCCATAGAGGATATTTATTATTTCATACTTGATGATATTTTTAAGAGTCCAAAACTCAACACAGGAGCTGTTTAATGGCTAAGGTTCTTCCCTTTAACGGTCTTCTTCCAAAACCCGAAAAAGTTTCAAAGGTGGCATCTGTCCCTTATGATGTTGTGAATTCAGAAGAGGCTGCCAAACTTGCAGAAGGAAATGTTCTGAGTTTTTTAAGGGTGTCCAGACCGGAAATTGAAATGGATCCGGGAATTGACATACATGACGACAAGGTTTATGAAAAAGCTCTGGAAAACTTTAAAAGACTTTGCAAGGAAGCCCCCCTGTCCCTAGACAAGGATAAGCATCTTTACGTATATTCCCTTAAGATGGGAACCCATGTCCAGACCGGCATAATTGCGGCTGTTTCAGTTGAAGACTATGACAGAAATATCATTAAAAAACATGAAAAAACGAGAAAAGATAAGGAAGATGACAGGACGAGACATATTTATATGACGAGATCTCATTCCGGTCCAGTGTTCCTTACTTATAAAGATGTTACAGATATTGACGAAATAGTGACGAATGCTATGACGGCTAATTCCCTTTTCGATTTTACGGCTGTTGATGGCATTTCTCACAAAGTTTGGAGATTATCGGTTGAACAAAGCAAAAAAATATCCGAGTTATTCGATAAGGTATCCTATTTATACATTGCTGACGGTCATCACAGGGCGGCCTCGGCATCCAGGGTTGGAGCAAAATGCAAAGCCGACAATCCGAAGCATACTGGAAAAGAGGATTACAATTATTTTCTGGCGGTTGTCTTTCCTTCATCCCAGCTTAGAATTCTGCCATATAACAGGGTTGTCAGAGATTTGAATGGATTGTCGGTAGATGAATTCATGAAGGCCGTTTCCGCGAAATTCGCAGTTTCCCCTTCAAAATCGCCTTCTCCTGCAAAACAAGGTGAGTTCTGCATGTTGATTGAAGGAAAATGGTTCAGCCTCAAACCGCAGTTCGACACAAAAAATCTCAATGTCATAGATTGTCTTGATGTAAGCGTACTCCAGAATTTCATATTGAATCCAATTCTGGGAATTGATGATCCCAGGACCAGCAAAAGAATAGATTTCGTAGGTGGAATAAGAGGGACGGGAGAACTCGATAAGCTTCTGAAGGAGGGAAAGGCAAAGGTCGCATTCTCCATGTATCCGACTACAGTCAAGCAGATGATGGACATAGCCGATGCCGGGGAGATAATGCCACCTAAATCAACCTGGTTTGAACCTAAGCTCCGCGACGGAATCGTAAGTCATAACTTCTGAGGTAAAAAATGATAACTGTATTAGCATCAATAAGTATCAAACCCGAATGTATTCCGGAATTCATTGCCATATTCAAGGCAAATGTTCCAAATGTCAGAAAGGAAAAAGGATGTATAGAATATTACCCAGCGATTGATATAGGTTCAAAAATACCCATTCAAAAGCTAGACGGCAATATCGTTACAATCATTGAAAAATGGAATACGCTGGAAGATTTATATGTTCATATTAAGGCTCCCCATATGGCTGCATACCAGGAAAAAGTCAAAGGCATGGTTGAATCTGTGTCCCTTAAGATTCTTCAGGAAGCGTGAAGGTATTCCCTATCTTTGAAGGTCTATAAATTCAGCATGCCTTGAGATTTTGCAATTATATGATATATTAAAAACAGAAGCACTTTATTATGAAGTGAATATAGAAAATAATCAACCTAGACATGACAGCGTTGTTCTTACCGATAAACCGATGTCTGCCGATGCCTACACGTAGATAAAAGAAAAGGAAATATGGGTTTTACTAATTTCAATTTGGATCCTCTGCTGTTAAAATCAGTTCACGAAGCCAATTATACGATTCCTACCGCTATACAGAAGCAGGCAATTCCCGCCTGTATGGAAGGTTCCGATATCATAGGTACGGCCGCTACAGGTACTGGGAAAACTGCCGCATTTGTACTCCCCATACTCAATCATCTGCTGAAAAAGCATGTTCACGGAAAACATACAAGAGTGCTTATCGTCAGCCCGACACGTGAACTTGCCGAGCAGAACCGCGAAGTGATTAAACTTTTTTCTCAACACACACATATACGTTCAGCAGTGGTTTACGGAGGAGTGGGGTTTGTCCAGCAGAAACAGGCACTTACCGATGGAACGGAAATAATTGTCTGCTGCCCGGGACGCATGCTTGACCATATGGGGCAGGGGTACGTTGATCTCAAGAAACTTGAGATAGTTGTCCTGGATGAGGCCGACAGGATGCTTGACATGGGATTTCTTCCGGATATAAAGAGAATACTTGCAGCATTGCCTCATGAAAGGCAGACACTTCTCTTTTCTGCGACATTTGCGCACGAACTGATGGATCTGATTCATAGGTATCTCAGAAATCCAATAAGGATAAGCGTTGATAATGAAGCGCCTGCGGAAACAATAGACCATTGCTTCTATCCGGTTCCTGAGAACCAGAAGAGTGATCTCCTCCTCGCACTCCTGAAAAATTTTACCGACCATAAGTCCGTCCTTATTTTCACCCGTACAAAACGCAGGGCTGACGGGGTCATGGAGAAGCTTGTAAAAGCCGGGTTTAAAACTGGTATACTTCATGCTGACAGGTCACAGCAGGAACGCAAGAGGGAACTTGACAACTTCCGTTCTGGAAAACTCAAGATAATGGTAGCTACCGACATAGCTGCAAGAGGGTTGGACATTGAAAACATTTCACATGTTATCAACTATGACATTCCTGACACTGCTGTGAACTATATCCACCGCATAGGCAGGACAGGGCGGGCGGAACGCTCCGGGGATGCAATAACATTTATTTCTGCTGATGACGAGTCGGAAGTACGTGATATAGAACGGCGCCTGGGAACACCTGTCGAGAAAAAAAGGCTTGAAGGTTTTGAATACAGCAAATATGACATACCCACCGGACGGAAATTCACACAGGGGGGAGCAGGGGGAGCTCCGCGCGTCCATAAAGGACCGATGTGCGGATCCTGGGGAGGAAAAAAGGGTATTGGTGGTCGTCGTCGCAGATAATTTTCCTGGTCCATCACATGTTCATCAAAGTCAAAGGTATTAAGCAGCTTCAAAATGTCGAAAATCTCGCCAGGGAGATTTGGACTGAACATTATACTCCCATAATCGGAAAAGACCAGGTTTCCTACATGCTGGATAAATTCCAGTCTGTCGCCGCCATTTGCTTCCAGATAGATAAGGGGATGGAATATTTCCTGATCTTGGATGAAGGGGATACTGTCGGATATATGGGACTGGAACTTAGGGAAAATGAACTTTTCCTCAGCAAAATATATGTTTTGTCATCCATGCGCGGAAAAGGTATTGGAAAAAAGGCAATAGTTTTTGCTGCGAAGATCGCAAGGAGAAAGAAACTCGGCAAGATCACTCTTACTGTGAACAAAGGTAATCTGAGTTCGATAAAAGCCTACGAGAAAATGGGTTTTATCAACAAGGGATCAATTGTCTCCGACATCGGTAACGGCTTCGTCATGGACGACTATAAGATGGAGAAAGCAGTCAGCTGAATTTTATCTGCAGGAAGCTTTCTTTGATTCTGTTTTCATATATCTTCAGGCTCCCGACATCGTCGGAATTTGATTTTCCAGTTTGTACATCGAAAGAGTAGTTGTGTATAGGGCAATGCAGTCTTCCTCCTCCGTATATGCTGTCCACAATAGGTCCCTTTTCGTGTGGGCAGAGGGATTCGGTGACAATCCATTTCCCGTCATGAGTGTGGAATACGGCAAATTCGCCTCCGGATGTCCTTATCAGCCTTGAGCCTCCTGGGATCACATCTTCTATTTCTGCTACGGTGAACCATCCATCAGATACAGAAGAAACCTCTCCTTTTTCCCCAATATTGACCAGTTCCTGATGTTTCTTCCATGGATTTTTGATACTTGACAGGGCGAGGGAGAAATCATTCTCAAGTTTTTTCAGCTTGTCAGGAGTGTCATAAAGGATGGCGTCGGTTATCTTCTCGGCCCCGGTCCTGTCTACAAAATGGGATGTTCTTTCCAAGTATTTGCCGTGCAGACGGTAATATTCATAGAAGCGGTCCGCTATCTTAATCACTTCGTCGTGTGTTTTTACACGGGCTATCTTTTTCGCGACCGCAACCTGGGCGCCGCCGTTTCCACCTATGAAAATATCCCATCCTCCTTCGACCGCGACCACTCCGAAATCCTTTATTGTCGCCTCGGCGCAGTTTCGAGGACATCCGGATATGCCCATCTTGAACTTGGCAGGACCTGTCATTCCGTGATAACGGTCGCACATCTTTGTGCCGAGAGTCATTGAATCGCCCACGCCGAACCTGCAGAATTCGCTGCCGACACATGATTTTGCGGCTCGGAACGTCTTGGCGTACGCATATCCGCACTCGCAGTCCAGCTTCTTCCAGATGTCCTCCAGATCCTTCTTCTTTGCTGAATACAGGCCGATCCTGTCGGCACCCGTAATCTTCACCGTGAGATTGTATTCCTTTGCGACTTTCGCAACTCTTGAAAGGAAATCAGGATCTGCAACACCTCCATGGATACGCGGTATGATACTGAAAGTGCCGTCTTTTTGGACATTTCCATGGAACCTGTCATTTACGAATTTTGAATCGTATTCTATATCGTAATTGACTTTCCATATATAGTTTAGGACATAATCCAGTCCCATTCGAGTTTTAGGATCGTCAATTGCCCTGTCTCCAAAAGAGGACAATATGGATGAGACAGAACGAAAACCGTTTTTTATGATATGCTGGTCCAGTTCTTCACGAGGGAGGGGAATGCCCGGCACATAATATTTTTCCGCTGGATCTTCCTTCAGTTCGCCAATTTCAGATATCAACAGTGATTTGAGCTTGTTCTTGCAGTTTCCGCAGCCTGTTCCGGCACGAGTCGCGCCCATGACCTTGGAAACAGTGTCGGCTCCATTTTTGATTGAACGGCGTATTTTTCCGGCATTGACTCCGTTGCAGTCGCAGATAGGAGTGTCATCCGGCCAGGATGACGCATCCAGGATCGTGTCAGACACTGATGCACCCGAGAATAGAATGTCAGCTCTACGCGTAGGAAGAGGAAGTTTTGCGGTGTATGACAGGGAAATAGCGTCAATATTAAGATCTTCCCCGATCAGATTTGCTCCGATAATCCTGTTGTCGCGGATGACAAGTTTTTTGTATACAAGTGAGTTCTTATCCTCGAAAACCGTGACTTCATCTCCGATGTGATCATTGAATTTTCCCATGGCGACAACAGGAAAATCACTTTTCAGCCTAGTCGGAGGAATTTCAGAACCTGCATAGAATACGTCATTCCCGGCAAGGATTGACGCAAGCATCCTCGCCTGATCCCAGACCGGAGCCACGAGACCATATATGCGTCCGCGATGTTCGCAGCATTCGCCTATGGCGTAAATGTCATTGTCCGAAGTCTTCAATGTGTCGTCGACCATTATTCCCCGGTTCACCCTCAATCCAGCAGCGGAAGCCAGACTTGTATTGGGCTTTATGCCGCAGTTGAAGAAAACGGCGTCGACATGGATTTCTGTTCCATTCTTCAATACGGCTTTTTGGACACCTCTTTCATCTCCAATAAGAGCGGCTACCGGATTTTCCATGAAGAACTGCAGTCCCTTCTCCTCCATTTTCCTCTGCAGATGGGCTGCTGCATCCTTGCATAGCTGGAACTCCATCAGGGAATCGACAAGATGCGAGACCATGATGTGCTTTCCCATCTTCTTGAGACCGAGTGAGAGTTCGAGACCAAGAAGTCCTCCTCCGACCACGAGCACTTCCGTCCTGTCTCGGAGATGTTCTTTCGCCTTTGCGACGTCATCCATTGTACGGATGGTCATTACGCCCGGGAGATCAATTCCTTCGACTTTTGGTATGAAGGGATTTGATCCGGTCGCCAGGACAAGTTTGTCATAGGAGACGGATCTTCCGCCTTCAAGAAAAACTTTTCTGCCCTCACGGTCGACTGATATCGCTTTCGCACCCAGGATAGCATTGATCCTGTTGTCCTTGAAATATTCCGGTCCCTGCAGGAAAACGTCCTCAACGGAATCGGAATAGAGCATGTTTATGAGTTTGATCCTGTTATAATTACCATGTTCTTCGTCTCCGATCACGGTAATGTCGAATCTCTCACGGTCGCGTCCGCAGATCTCTTCAATGAGCTTCCCGGCGGCCATTCCGCATCCGACGACAACTAGTTTTTCCTTTGTGTTCATTTATTATAGTCCAGGATGAAAAAGAATGGATGGCCGATCTT
Source organism: Lentisphaerota bacterium (assembly GCA_025360875.1). Lineage (GTDB taxonomy): Bacteria > Verrucomicrobiota > Lentisphaeria > Victivallales > GWF2-50-93 > GWF2-50-93. Next base: position 1,489 of record JANYBI010000134.1, on the reverse strand, counting down.
TTGGACCGACCATCCAGTTTGAAAGTACCTTTATTTGAGTATCGCTTTCAGGTCGGCTTCCGGTGTCGTCACAGGCATAATGTTGAAGTTCTGCACCAGAACATTCAGCACTGCGGGTGTAACGAAGGCCGGCAGGCTCGGTCCAAGCCTGATATTCTTGATTCCGAGGCTGAGAAGAGTCAGCAGTATCACTACCGCCTTCTGCTCATACCATGACAGTATCATGGAAAGAGGCAGATCATTGACTCCGCAGTTAAACGCCTTTGACAGGGCTACCGCAATCTGTATTGCGGAATAGGCATCGTTGCACTGTCCAACATCCAGGAGCCTTGGAATTCCGCCGATGGCGCCGAATTCAAGCTTGTTGAAGCGGTACTTGCCACAGGCAAGAGTGAGTATTACACAATCCTGGGGAACTTTCTGCGCGAAGTCGGTGTAATAATTTCTTCCCGGCTTTGCTCCGTCACATCCGCCGATGAGGAAGAAATGCTTGATAGCTCCGGATTTAACAGCATCAACCACAGCGCCTGCCACTCCCAGGACGGCATTGTGCCCGAATCCGACCATGATGGTCTTTTCGGGTTCGTCCGCTTTAAATCCCTCAGCCTCAAGGGAAGCCTTGATCACCGGACCAAAGTCCTTGTTCGTCACATGTGTTACTCCGGGGAACGCAACGAGTCCTGTTGTGAATATCCTTCTGATGTATCCTTCTGCAGGTTTCTGTATGCAGTTGGTGGTCATGAGGATAGAACCTGGAAACGCATCAAATTCCTTCTTCTGGTCCTGCCATGCACCGCCGTAGTTTCCTACAAGGTGCTTATATTTCTTGAGTTCCGGATATCCGTGGCATGGGAGCATTTCGCCATGGGTGTAGATGTTGATTCCTTTTCCTTCGGTCTGTTTGAGGAGGGCGTCGAGATCCTTGAGATCGTGTCCTGAAACAAGGATTGCCTTGCCTTTGACGGAGGTAATCCTGACTTTTGTCGGTACCGGATGTCCGTAGATGCCGGTATTCGCCTGGTCGAGAAGTTCCATGACCCTGAGATTTACCTTGCCGCATTCCAAACTCATTCCGGTCAATGCACCGATATCTGTTGGATTGTCTGCGAGATAGCTCAGAGCCTTGTGGAAGAATGCGTATACTGAAGGATCTTCTTTTCCAAGTATCTGTGCATGATCAGCGTATGCAGCCATTCCCTTAAGTCCAAATGTCAGCAGATATTGAAGTCCAGCTACATCATTTCCGTTCTTCTTCATATTTTCCTGAATGCCGACAGCTACAGCCTGCTTGGTCATCTCAGCCTGTGCAGTTGCGAATTTGAATACGGCTGGACCGGTCAGGACTTCCGGAGTCTTTCCCTTTGCCTTGCAGGCTTCCTCATAGAGTTTCTTTGCCTTCTCACGTATGGAAATACCCTTGCTTATGACTCCGGTAATGCGTACGGGATCAAAATTGACATTTGTAACGGTGGTGAACAGGGCCTCAAGG
>JANYBI010000102.1 GCA_025360875.1 Lentisphaerota bacterium | reverse complement strand
CGGAGATAATTCCTGCGTCTTCTCCGGATAGGCGTAGCAATCATCCTGTGAAGCCTTATATACCATGGGCGCATTCTCTCAAATTCCTCGTCGCTGATTCTTCCCGGGCAGAATTTCCTGATGTGCTTCCGCAGGTGATATATGTCTGAATTCCTGAACATGCAGAAGAACGGGTATGTGAAAATATTCAACGGAAACGGCGGTTGTATCCAGGTAATCTGGAAATCGATCAGATACGGCCTGCCATCTTCGCCTACAAGTATATTATCAGGCTTGTTCGTATCAAGATAGCTCATGCCCATTGAATGCATCTTGCGCAGAAGAACTTCAAGTCTCTCAAAAAAGTCATCAGCCTTTTTCGCATCCGCTGACAGGTCATTCCCCGGAACATACTCATGGACGATCCCAGTTGCGCCATATCTGCCGATCCATTTCGGTACGGCTGCAGTGTCCTGGAGCTTCTTATATATCTTCTCCTCATGTGAGGCCTGCCATCGGGAAAGAAGACCATAGGGAATTCCGAAATATGAATAAGGCCTGAATATTTTCAATACGGCTTTCCCGCCAGCATCGGATTCATAAAGACCTGTTGCCGCGAAAAAGTCATGCTTGAAAGCTCTTATCTTCCGCCACTTGCGCCCGGAAACCTCGAACTCATCCGGAATTTCCTTCCCCTGGAGGGCGAGTAGACGGTCATATTTTTTCTGGGCATCCATATAAACCCATTTTGTTCAAACCCGAAAATTGAAGTACGTCAGATAACGGGCTATACTTTAGGCTGTAAAGACGAGTTTTAAAGCATTTATCCGGAGATTCCCGATGACAGATTCACGTGTGAAAAAGATATGGCTTGTCCGTCATGCCCAGAGCAAGGCCCAGACAGAGGAAGAATACGGCATTGACACTGGATTGAGCAAGCATGGGATCAAACAGGCCAAACGGCTTGCAAAAACTCTGAGCAAAATAAGATTCGACAAGATATACCTCAGTCCGCTCAAGCGTGCCCGTGAAACATTTGAGCTCTCCAATATCAAGTGTCCCAGTGTTGAATTCGACACAAGGACGGTCGAAGAACTGCCTGAAGGCGGCTATCTGCACATATTGCCATATGAGATACTTCCCGGATACGCGGAAAATGACCGCCATAACGCCTGGCTGCTGAATGGCCGGCTCAGGGCCGCGAATCTGATGGAAGACCTTTACAGCATCAATGCAAGGAATGTCATGGTTCTTTCACACTGCGGTTTCCTCAATCATCTTTTCAATGCCTTTGTCTCGAACCAGGAATGCGGACTTTTTGAAAAATTCAAATACTGCCAGATAAACAATGCCGGCATTTCAGTCTTATCGATAGGCACAGAAAGCAAGATGGACTCCATGCTGGCCTGGAACGACATCAGGCACGTTTATGATCTTGTAAATCCGGACCCTCTGGCGCCTCTGGCAGATGCCTGATGCTGAACATATCCACATGAAAGAGAAATACACGATGAAGATTGAATATTGCGACATGTCGAATTTCGAAGAGCTCATGGACTTCCTCCAGGAATGCTTCAAAACCACCAATCCTGCACATCTGCGATTCGAGGAATTATATCCGGATATCTACCGCAAGGACTCGGAACTTCTTCCTGGAATAGTAATTGTAAGGGAAGGCGGCAGAATCGCATCGAGCGCCGGAATTTTTCCAATTCCGCTACAGGTCGGCAACAGGAGCATTGTAATCCAGGGAGTTGGCGGCGTGGCCACACATCCGGACTTCAGGGGCAAATCACTGATGACGAAAGTCATGGATGAGATCAAGCTCATGATCGAAAAGCAAAATCCTCCATTTTCATGGCTAGGAGGCATGCGCTACCGTTATTCGCGCTGGGGCTGGGAACGAGCTGGTTCGTGTATAAACTTCAGACTTTGGTCGAAAAACACGGCAGTCCTGGAGCATTGCGGTTTCAAGACCAGGGAAATTAGCTATGCCGAAATCCCATGGCAGGAGATAATCACATTGCGAAAGGCCCTGTCATTCAGGGGCAATGCTTCACTCGAAAGCCTTAAACACAGGTATATGCGCCCGTCCCTCCGTTTCTTCACGGCTGAAAACGAATACAAGGACAAGGCCTTTATTGTTCTTTCACACAACGCTGAAATTGTCGAATACTGCGGAGCGCCAAAAGGAATATCGGACATACTGCTTCTGATACTGAAGGATTTGAGCTACCTGAACGTTTCGGTCCCGATGATAAACGATTCCTGCTACAGGATATTCAGCGCCCTCGCTGAGTACTGGGAGATTTCGCATTGCAACAATCTTGCAGTTCATAATTTCAGGGAGTGCCTGCTTCTGGCCGAGGAAAATCCGGCGGTACATGAACTCAAGGGTCTGGGCGACTGTGGCATAAATCTGATTCTTTGCGACAATAAAAATCCTGAACAGCGCATTTTCCTTGGAATAGAAAAGGTTCTTCTGCACTTTAAAACATAAAGCATGTAGTAAGGCGGAACCCTTTCAATATCAAGTCGCAATCCGGCATAACCGGTCGCATGCGCTCCCTTTTATTCCGTTTGCTTGCCTTGACATTTTCAGG
>JANYBI010000067.1 GCA_025360875.1 Lentisphaerota bacterium | reverse complement strand
CTATTTATGATACAATATACAGCCGCAAAGGGACAGCTTCAAGTGGTTGTCGGAGAAAAATCCAGGATTTTTTACCTGGGCGGGATTAGGAAGATGCCAGGCAGGCACCCCTCAGCCTAAAATAAAGACTGACGCGTTACAGGGGACAAGACCCGCGAGATGGCCCTTGACGATGCGAAAAGGGGTCTGGCGCTGCTGCAGACCAGATCCGGTGAATTCGGATTCAACGCCAGACGCATAGGGATAATGGGCTTTTCCGCCGGCGGGCACCTGGCTGCGCGTCTTGCCAGCGGGACAAGGAATGCGACTACGCCTGACTTCATGATACTCATATATCCGGCCTACCTCGAAAAGGAGGGGAAGTTGCTGGATGAAGTTGTACCGCCGGACGTTCCAGTATTCGCTTATGTCGCATCCGATGACGAGTATAGTCCCAGTGCGCGGGCATTTGCCGCATACTGCAAGGACAAGGGGATAAGATGCCAGTATTTCCTGGCTGAAAATGGCGGACACGGATTCGGAATAAAACAACCGTTGCCCGACGGAGTGAAGGACTGGCCTGAAAAGCTCAGGGCTTTCCTTGAAGACATCTGATTTATTTTTAAATGCTGCTTCCTGACTTGACAATTCATAAGCTATTCGTCTTCAAGTGGAAATGGAAGAAAATAATATGAACAAAGTGTCTTTGGGAACCTTGAAAAGCGCAATATTCCAAGATATCGTATTATTGTTATGAAAAAGGGTATACATATTACGGCGCTGATAATACTCCTCGGAGTATTGTTTCCCATATTTGAAACGTTTGCCGTCCCTGGACCGGAAGTCACCAACGACATACTGATCCTGCATTCCTACAACCAGGGTTATCTCTGGACCGACAGGGAGACCGAAGGGATTCTTTCTGTATTGGATCATCACGGAATCCGCTATGATCTCCATATCGTCTACATGGACGCCAAAAGGGTTCGCACGAAGGAGACTGATGATCTGTTGGCGCAGTGGCTTGCAGCGAAAATGGCGAAGACGCATTACGAGGGTATCATGGTCGTCGACAACGACGCGCTTGAGTTTGCACGCGAGCGCAGAAAGACGCTGTTCAAGGACAAGCCGGTCGTCTTCTGCGGAATAAATGATTTTACTCCTGAAATGATTGCCGACTGGCCCGCATGCACGGGGGTTGCGGAGACTCAGGACTACAAGGGTTCCTGTGAGATCGGGTTCAAGCTGTTCCCTGAGGCGAAGAAGGTATTTGTGATCTCAGATGATTCATCGACCGGCAGGGCCCATTTTGAAGGTGTGAGGAAGATCGAGTCCCAGTTTCCGGATAAAACATTCGTCCTCTGGAATTTTTCCCAGCATGCGATGTATGAGACGCTGAGGGAAGTCAATTCGCTGGGGCCGGACAGCATAGTGCTCCTCCTTTCCTTCTTCAAGGACGCGAAAGGGGAAGTCTTTTCATTGGAGGAGGCCATCCGGCAGATAATGAAGGACGTCAAGGCGCCTGTGTTCACCGGCAACGACTCGCGTATAATGTTCGGAGTTATTGGGGGGAAGGTGGTCAGTGCGCATGACCAGGGGGAGTTTGGTGCGAGGATGATGGACCAGGTGATGAAAGGTGGGGTGCCGGGTTCGCTCCGCATAATCATGAATCCTCCGACCAGGTACACCTTTGACTATGATGCCCTGTCACGTTTCGGCATACCGTTGACAATGCTTCCGGAGGGAAGCATTATCCTCAACAGGCCGCCCTCATTCTATTCTGTTGACAAGCCCCTCTTTGTAACAATTATCATCATTCTCGTGCTGCTTGCAGTGCTGGTAGCCGTCCTCGCCGCAAACGTCCTCCAGAAAAGAAAGAGCCAGAAGGCTCTTAAGGAGAGCGAGGAGAAATTCAGGACCCTTTTCGAACAGGCAGCCGTCGGTGTCGGACAGGTTGACAGCGAAGGGAATTTCATAAGGGTCAACAGGAGATATGCCGAAATGCTCGGGTACACGCAGGAGGAATTGGAAGGCATGAACTTCAGATGCGTCGCCCATCCTGAGGGTTTGAAGGAGACGCTCGAGCAGATGCAGATGCTTCTCAATGGGGAGATAAAGGATTTTACGCTGGAAAGAAGATGTCTGCGCAAGGATGGCGGGGTGGTCTGGATTCTCCTGAATGTATCCCTGCTCCATGTCGGAGACAAGGTCTACCAGATTCCGATAATTCAGGACATAACCGAAAGGAAGAAGCTCGAGGAGCAGCTCATCCGTGCTGAGAAGCTTTCCGCCGTTGGACAGCTTGCCGCAGGCATTGCCCATGAATTCAACAACGTCCTCATGGTCCTGAAAGGCAACCTCGAGCTTGCCTCCATGGAGGATATGAAGACGAAGGATCTGCATGAACTGGTCTCAGTATTGGACAGGCAGATTGACAGAGGCAGGGACATTGTTTCAAAGATCATGACTTTCGCCAGGCCAAAGCCCCCCCGGAAGGATCTTTTCAAACTTAAGAGCATGGTATACGAGGCGGTAGCCCTCCAGCTCGAACAGATGCGCCTCGAGAATATTTCGCCTGAGATGGATATCCCCGAGGATCTTGAGATCTTTGCTGACAGGGATCAGTTCCAGCAGGTGCTCGTGAATCTGTTCCTGAATGCGAGACATGCAATCTGCCCGAAAGGATTCGGTACCATAAGGATTACTGCGCAGAAGTTCGGAAACGGCGTGAGCATACGTGTCAGCGACAATGGGATCGGGATGAACGATGAGACGAAGAAGATGATCTTCACTCCGTTCTTTACCACTAAAGGCGCCTTTTCTGACAATATGCTGAATATAAAAGGGTCGGGACTTGGTCTCTCGGTCTGCGACAATATTGTCAGGATGCATGGCGGTCAGATTGCGTTTGACAGCCAGGAGGGTTTCGGGACTGCTTTCATAATATTTGTCCCTGACAGCAGCGACAAGGCTGTCGCCGTGAGAAAGAAGGAGATCATGTCTGACGGGAAAATAGACATTTCAAATTTGAAAGTGCTGGTTGTGGACGACGAGCCGGACATATGCCTGCCGTTGGCGAGGATGCTGACCCATCTCGGCTGCAGGAACCCGAAGTCCACTGTTTCCCCGTTTGAGGCGCTCACTCTCATCCAGGTCGATCCTCCCGATCTGATTTTCCTGGACATGATGATGCCCGGTATTTCAGGTATGCAGATCCTTGAACGGATCAAGGAGGATAAGAAGGACATATGCGTTGTCTTCATGTCTGGAAAACTTGACGTGGATGAGGCGGACCTAGTTAAGTCGGGGGCCCTGGGTTTCATACAGAAGCCTTTCGGTAGGGATGCTGTGATGCAGGTGCTCACCCAGGTTAAGAAGATAAAAGGGGCCGGCTCAAAATAGAGGTTCCTTTTAATAACTTTCGAGGACTTATCATGAAATTTGTATTATTGACGGTCTTGATGGCCGCCATACCGTTAGTAAGCCAGGGAATAAATGCCGACGAATGGAAACTTCTATGGTCGGACGAGTTTGACGAGGATGGACTTCTAGATTCGAAGAAATGGGACTACGAGGAAGGTTTTGTCAGGAACGAGGAGTCCCAGTATTACACTCGGGAAAGACTGGAAAACGCCAAGGCTGAGAATGGCATGCTTGTGATCCAAGGCAGAAAGGAACAGTTCATTAATAGTGCATATAAGCCGGGATCGTCGGAATGGAAGACTAAGAAGGAGTTTGCCGGATATACCGCCGCGAGCATGATCACCAGGAACAAGTTCAGCGTGAAATACGGGCGTATTGAGGCCAGGGCGAAGGTTCCGCAGGGTGCTGGCGTGTGGCCAGCCATATGGATGCTCGGAGATTCGAAGTATTCAGGCAAAAAATGGCCTCTGTGCGGGGAGATCGACATTATGGAATTTGTCGGCAAGGAACCCGACAAGATCCATGGCACAGTGCATTTCTCCAAAGACGGCAAACACAAGTCCAGTGGTGGAAAACTTGTCGCTGATAGGCCGTTTGATGATTTCCATATCTACGCGATTGAATGGGATACCGAGAAGATAGACTTTTATTTTGACGATAAGAAATACCACACGTTCAAGCTGTCCGATGCGGATGAGGGGAGCTATAACCCTTTCCGCGAGCCATTTTACATCCTTATGAATTTTGCGATAGGAGGAAAATGGGGCGGCAGGATCGAAGACAGCATCCTCCCCCAGAAATTCGTCATCGACTACATCAGGGTATACAAGAAGACGAGTGAAGTGGATATCCAATAGCCTGGAGCAGCTGACGCCGCAACCAAATTCGAAATCCAAATATCGAAACTCGAAACAAAAATAGAAAAGTTCAAATGTTTCAAACATTATTTCAGAATTGACTTTTATTTCGAGCTTGTTTCGGATTTCGAGTTTCGTGCTTCGGATTTAAAAACGTGCAGAAAAAACAAGAAGATGACGGATAGTATTACAGAGGGATGGAACTGATGAGCAAGACAACCGCCGTTATGGCTGAATTCATGGGAATCACTTTGGGGAAGATAATCCACAGGCAAGATGCCTGTGTTACATTGTTGCCGGCGGGACGCCAGCGCTCCGTAAGGTAACTCGGGCATTCCTGCCCGAGATGGAAAGCCATAGGCTGTCTGTGCTGCAATTCAGCGCAGCTTCTCCGATATTTTCCTAACCTTCTCATCCTTCAGGATATCGGGGAAGCGTTTCTTCAGTTCGTCAAACGTCGCCCTGGCCTCCTCGAGGTTCTTCTGCCTGACGGAAAGGTCGATACTCAGGAGCATCGCCTGCCGGGTCAGGGCCGGATCGTCGGAAAGTATGAAGACTGACATCGCATAGCGGTTTGCACGGTTGAGGTCATCGGGATTTTTCGAGAGGATCTCCGCCATGCCAAGCCTGGCGCGCGCCGAGGCCGTCTTGCTCGCCGACATCTCTATGCATTTTTCAAATACTAGGACGGCTTCGTTCCTGTCACCTTTCTTGGAGAGCGCCATCCCGAGATGTGAGAGCATTTCGGAATATATGTCCTTGTTGTCAGGCTTGATTTTCTCCGCTTCACGCAAAAATCTGACAGCCTTGTCCAGATCGCCTTTTCCCACATAAGTAAGTCCAAGCCCCGTGAGCGCATTTATCCTGTAATCAGTATTCTGGTTTTTTGCGACAGCCTGGTAGCATTTGATGGAATCATCAGTTCTTCCGGCTTCGGAAAATTTGCCGCCCAGGAAGAGGAGCATGTCAGGGTTTGCGGATAATATCATGTTCTCCGAGGAGGAGAGTTCGGAGAAGAGCATGTCGGATTCGGGGGTGAGTTTCACTGAGGCGATCGACCAGAGGAGATATTCTTTCGCCATGAACACGAGGTTTCCTTCGTACATGGTGTCTGATGCTATTTTCCTGAATCCCTCGTCCGCCTTCTCAAAATCACCTCTGGTGAAATCAATGTGCGAAAGATAGAATACGGCATTACCGCGAATGTCCCGGCTGGCCATGGATTCCTTTTCCAGCTTCAGGAGGATTTCCCTTGCTTCATCTGAGCCGGGGTTCTGGTAGAGAATTATCACGGCCGTCCTGAGCATGGCTTCCGGATATTGCGCTGATGACGGATAGGATGTTTTGATTTTTCCGTAATATTCAAGCGCGTCCTTGTCCTGTTTCGCGAGCTCATATGCCCTGGCTATGCCCAGCAGGCACTCCGGTTTTGTCCCGTCCGGACATTCCCCGAGGGTATCATTGTAGACCGAGAGGGCATTGTCGATCTGCATGAGATTGGCGTAAAGCGCGGCCAGGGAGAGCTTGAGTGCAAATCTTTCACCTGTGTCGCGGGCAGTTGAAACGGAATCCTTCATGAATGAAATCTTCTCATGGGGCGTTTTCATGGCTGAAATGACGATGTCGCAGATGGTTTTTTTCGCGTCGGTCGATATTCTGCGGTTGGCGAGGAAATTCTTAGCCATGGCCAAGGACTCTGCCGACTTTCCATGTCTTAACGAGCATTGGACCGATACGATGGCCGATTTGGAATAGTATTCCGGACTCGAAGCGGTGGAAGATGTAATTTCGGAGAAAGTTTTCAGCGCATCAACATACATGCCCTGATCCATCTGCGCGTCAGCTTTGATATAGTAGAGTTTCTCCGACTGCGGATCCGGTGTGCCGCCACCCAGTTTCGAAATCTTGCCGTCCAGTTCCTTTATGACTTTGGAATGCTCCTTTGCCATTATCAGGCTATCCAGTCTCCGGAAATAGGATTCCCCGGCGGCGGGTGTCCCGGGAAACAGCAGGCAGATCTGCTCATAGTTGTCGGCGGCCTGCAGGTATTGTTTCCTTTCAAAATTGATTGCGGCGAGGAAGTTGAGGGCGGCTGAAAGAACTTCAGGCGGGGTGTTCCTGTTGTCAACGAGCGATTTTATGAGGTTTTCAGCAAGATCCTTCCTTCCTTCCTTGTCGAGGATGACCGCAAGTTCCAGACGGGCTAAGGCGGCATGCATGTCGTCATTCGATTTTATCTCCTGCGTAGCCAGTTCCGACAGTTCAGATTTCGCCTTTCCTGTTTCACCTGTCTCCAGGAAAATTTTCCCCAGATGGTAGCCTGCGGCATATTTCACCGCCGCAGGCGAATCCTTTGAAGTTTTGACTGACTGCAGAATTGAAACGGCATCTTTCCTGTTTTCAGCGGTTCCAGTCCTGAAAAGGGTGATCGAATAATTGACCCTTACGGCAGGCGCAGTCTTGATGTCGGGGAATTTTTTAAGGAACAGCCTGAAGTTTTCAATGGCCTTATCGAGGTCGCCGTTGGAGGCGTATGTTTCAGCCAGCTGGGAGAAGGCGTCGGCCGCGAGCGGATCATCGGGGAAGTTGGAGATGATCCGCCGGTATTCCTCGATCGCCATCTGGTAATGGCCGCGTTTGGAAAGTCCGTCGGCGAGGCGCAGCTGTTCGTCTATGAAAAGCTTTTTGCTGTCATCTGTGACTTCCTGTGCGGAAAACAGGGTCGAGGTGGAAAGGAAGACGGCATACAGGAAAATGGAAAACATGGAACTGCGGCAGGACAGGGGATTGGGGAACTGCGAAATCCGCATTGTCCGCATATTCACCTTGCTCCGGAATTTAACGGCTTGTCCGGAAGCGTGGAGAATGAGACGTTTCCGATATCCACGTTCTTGCATATGTCGAGGACGGAGATGACTTTTTCATAGGCGGTATTCCTGTCGGCCCTTATGATGACTGGCTGGCCGGGATACATTTTCGCCTGTTCGCCCAGCAGCTTGCCGAGACGTTCGGAATTATATTCGACCGAATTGAGGAATATGCGGCCTTCGGAGTCGATGTTCACCACTATTTCAAGGGGAAATTTAGGAGTCATCTCGCCAGTCTTGGAGGTTGGGATGTTGATTCCAAGCTTCAATTCCCATTCCGCATAGATTGATGCTGAAATAAAGAAAAGGAGGATCAGGAATGCGATATCCACCATGGGGGCTATCTGGAAGCCAACCCCTGTTTCCCTGCAGTGTTTCTTGAAATTCATGGCAATATCCTTATTATCTGTGCTTCACGAGGTCAAGCATCTTTCTTGAGATTCTGTTGCTCTTGGATTCGAAGTCGGTGATCAGGGATTTTACCCTGCCTCTGAAAACCGCATAAATGAGCATTGCCGGTATTGCTATGACGAGTCCGGCGGCAGTATTGGTGAACGCCATGGCCACGCCTTTGGCAACCATAGTTGGTCGAGGGGTCATCGCCTCCGACTGGAGTGCGCCGAACGACACGATCATCCCCATCACGGTACCAAGAAGACCGACCAGCGGAGAGACTATCGCAATATCCTGGAGATACTGGATCCTTTCCCAGAGAGTGCTGCCCTGTCTTGCCCCTTCATCCTCCATCGCATCTTTCACCATCTCATATGAGGCATTTGGGCTTTGCAGCACTTCCACGCCGCTGAGTACGACCTTGGAAAGGGGGGAGTCATTCCTTGTGCATATCTGTTCGAGCAGCTGCAGATCCTTCTTCGCCAGGGCCTCGTCTATTTCCTCAGAGAGGGAGGCTGGCGAGATCAGTTCCCTTCTCAGCGAGAAGATATAATAGAATATCAGGCAGACTGCAAGGAAGGACAGGGCGTATAATACCGGCATGAGAGGGCCACCCTTGTTCAGCATTTCCCCGAGTGTCGCAGTCTGCGGTGCCGCAGTTTCAGCCTTGGCTATATTCGGCACGTCGGAAGAGCTCTGCGCGGCTTCAAGCGGGAATGCTGATGTCATTGTGAAGCAAAGGGTTGAAACTGTCAGGAATAAGGCGAATACGTGATTTTTCAAAATTACCTCTAGATTTAATATTCATTCCAGTTGAAATATATAAGGGAATATGGCATAATATATACTTTAATCCATTAAATTCCATATTCGTTCACACAAGAGCATTCCTCTTCTGCGGATGTTTTAATGATGAAAGGATTCTGATGAGGCTTCTGAAAGAATTTGTCAGGGATCCTGGCGGGATAGGCACGGTTTTACCGAGTTCCAAACAGTTGGCGATCGAGATGACTTCCGGCATTGGCCTGGAAAAGGCCGAGACTGTTGTTGAAGTCGGGCCCGGAAGCGGCGTGTTCACCTCGAAGATACTTAAGCTGATTGATGCAAAGACGAAATTTTTCGTCGTCGAACTCAATCCCAGGATCCATAAGCATCTCACTGAAAAATATCCCAACGTCACGATCTACAATGAGAGCGCGGAAAACCTTCCCGAGCTCATCAAGAAGGAAAAGATAAGTTCTGTCGACGTTGTCGTTTCCAGTCTACCATGGGTATCATTTCCGGCGGAACTACAGACCAAGCTCCTTGATGCCATCTACAAGTCCATGTCCAAGGGCGGAAGATTTTCGACATACGGCTATATCCATGGCAAGATCATGCCGCGCGGCCATTCGTTGAAAAAACTTCTCAAGACCAGGTTCCATACCGTTGAAACGTCTGAAATGGTCTGGCAGAACGTGCCTCCGGCCTTCGTCTACAAGTGCAGGAAATAAATTCCGGCACGGAAAATGCCGAGATAAATCTGCGGTTCCAGGATTAATCTTTGTTTTCAGTTTTCAGCATGAAAACTTCTATTTTGTCGTTGATTGACTTTGGAAGAACAATCTTTTTCCCTGCCGCGGATAGTTTATTCCTGCAAGCGATGAAATCCGCCAGGGCCTCGCCATATCTTGGGAACTTCTCGTGTTTTGACAATACTGGGTAAAAATATTTAATTGCTTCTGCATAGTACGTGACTTTATCGGGTTCCTGTGCTTTTTCAGCTTTTGCCAGGTAAATCTTCCCAAGCCAGAAATCTCTGTAAACCGATGGAGCCAGGTCTGGAGTTCCCTGCTTCAAATAGATTTCATAATAGGAGGTAGGTTTTTCAATATTCCTTTCAACAAGGGATTTTTCCGCTTCCTGATAATCTCCGAGATAATAATATCCCCGGGCCCTTTCTATATAGGCCAACCCTGATTCAAGATCGTTGACCCAGATCAGGTTTTCACTCTTCTTAATTGCGCCTTCAACTATTTTCTCCCATTCTTTATCTTTTGTAGTGATCATTCTCTCTGCAGTATCCATATCAGCCTTGATTTTCCCGAGGAGGATTTCACGGCTCCTGTCCTTTTCTGATTCTGTAGGAGGATAGCAGTCTATATGGGTTACATAATCTTTCGTTCTGTTGAGTTTCTTATAAGCATAAGTAAGATAGTTTGCAGCCTCAACGTAATCCCTCCTGCCTGTCTGTGTTTTAGGAAGATTTACGGAGTAGACCTTGAAATAGTCCTCCAGCGCCTCGGCTGCAATTTCAAACTTGGAGTTTTTTACGGCCTGAATACCGATTAGTCGACGCGCATCCGGGTAATATTTGCTTGAGGGTTGGATAGAGGAGAGCAGTGTATCAGCTTCGTCCTTCTTGCTGGAGTTAAATTTTACTGCGGCGAGTTGAACTTTCAGCAGGTCAAAATATTCATTATTTCTTACCATCTCCTGCTTCAGGACGAATTCGGAATAATCATACATTTCGAGGGAGTTCAGTTCCTTGGAAAGTCTAATAACTGTTTCATTGTTGAGGTCATGGGTGGCGGTGGCTTCATCGTGCTGATTTGAATTTTCAATTTTGATGTCTGATTTGCATGATGCCAGCAGGAGAAGCGCAAGGGCGAAAACAATCAGATAAGGTTTAAATATGGACATATATGAAACTCCCATAGGGGAAATTATACGGATAGTTCGTTGCCCATTCATCCAACAGTCCATTCATCCAACATCCCGGACATACACGATATGGGAGGCCTATGGGATAATTCCATTACTTGAACTCCGGCTGGCGCGTTATCTGGAGGACACTCTGCCACATAGTCATCTGCGGGTCTATTTTTTTCCGTTCGCTGACGGCAAGCGCTATCGGCACATGGGTGAAGTCGGTTCCCCAGTATCCCACGACCATGTCGGTGCATCCGTTCATTGCCGCATGTACGGCCGACTGTGAGAAGAGCAGGCAGTATACCGCATCGGTACCTCTCGCATCAACACTCCTTATCACGTAGCTGGGATCGAAGTATTTCATGCTGACTTCGAACTTCTTCTCCCTGGCGTAGGCGACGATGCTTTCGCGCAGATATTCGCCTATGTTGTTGTGCCTGATATTTCCCGACGCGTCCTTCTGCACCGTGAAGTCCTTGAAAAGATCCTGGCCAGCACCTTCGGCCACGATTATTACGGCGTGCTGTTTTACGGCAAGTCTTTTGCGGAGATGTTCCAGAAAACCATTCGGGCCGTCGAGTTTGAACGGAACTTCCGGAACGAAGCAGTAGTTCACCAGGCTGTTTGCGAGAGTCGCAAGTGCGGCTATGAAGCCGCTGTCCCTGCCCATGACGTGTATGAGCCCGACTCCATTGTAGGCGCCTTTCGCCTCGTTATGGGCGCATGTTATGATAGGATGTGTCGCGTAAATGGCGGTCTCCACGCCGAACGTCCTCTGCATGTAGGAGATGTCGTTGTCGATTGTCTTTGGAATTCCTATTACGCTTATGTCCAGCTTCCTCCTGAGCAATTCCTGGGCAATCGCATGCGCGCCCCTGAGCGTTCCGTCACCGCCGATGCAGAACAGCATATTGATCTTCACCCGCACAAGTGAATCCACCATTGTGCCTATGTCCTGGTTGCCCCTGGAGGAACCGAGAATGGTCCCGCCGGCGGAATGGATGTCATCGACATTTTCAGGAGTGAGCCTGACCGGCTCGAGACCGAATTTCGGGTTGAGCCCGCGGTAGCCGTATTTTATTCCAAGCACTTCCTGAACGGAATAGCTTTCCATGAGAGTGCCGACAAGCCCCTTGATCACATTGTTAAGCCCGGGACAGAGGCCGCCGGCCGTCAGGATGGCAGCCCTGGATGTTTTCGGGTCACGGAAAATCTTTTCGCGCGGGCCGGCCCTTTCGAAACACAGAGGTTTCCCGAACTCATTGATCTCCTTCTGGAGGTTTTCCGGATGCGCGGAATAGATGGTGCATGCGGATTCGGAAATGAAGCTGGCGTCTTCAAGAGGGGAGCTGATGCCTGCTTTCCCGAGCCTGGATATGTTGAAGTCTTCAGGTTTTAGAATTTTCATGATGTCTCAGTCCTTTATGTTCAAGTGATATTTAAACGTTTGGAAGGGTTGGAGCAGGCATGTCAGTTGGATCCGCCACCGCCGCCGCCACCGGTGCCGCTGGACTGCCTGGCCATGATCTTTGAGGAAGGAGCAGCCGTCATATAGAACATTATGCCGACAGTCTGCTTGTTTGTTTTCTGGTCGGTGTCGTTATTGTCCTGCCTGAGGCCGTATTCAAGCGCCAGCTCCCAGCAGTGAAAAGTCCTTATCACCCTTATCATGCTGTTTACGACCATATGGTTGTCTATGTCGTATATGATCTCACACTCGCCCCTGGTCTTGGGCATAATCGGAAACTCCAGTTTCATGGAAGCGCTCTGGAACTTGGAATGATTTGTTATGAAGGCGCTGCCTGAATTGATGTCGGTAAGGGAACTGCCCATCGAATATGTGCTTCTCTGCGTATAGTTCCCCTGGTAATTGTATCCGAGAGACACCTTCCACTCCTCGGTTATGTCATATTGGAGTCCGAGGAGGAACTTGTTTATGCTGAAACTTCCCGAATCGATCAGCAGCTGGGAGACGATGTGGAAATCCTTGAAAGGATCAAGCTCAACCTTGGTGCCGAAATCGCCGAGGGTGCTGAAGTTTTTCCCGTTGGTGTCCTTTTCTTTGTTGAAGTGGAAGTCAAAATAGTTCTCCAGCGTGGCCCATGTGTAGATTTCTTCCCTGTTGTAGTCGCCCCGCCTTGTCTGGAGCCTGTTCTTAAGCCCAAGCCTTATGAAGTTCTGCTCATCAATCCTGTCTATGTCGTCGAAGTAGTAGATCTTGTCGCGGCTGAGGGTGGGTGTCGGAATGAAATTGTAGTTCAAGTATGGGACCATCACGTGCCTTATGCCGTCGATGTCCCAGAATGCGCTCTTGGCGTTATTCCAGGTCCTGTATATTTTAGTGTTAACCTCGACGCCGGTCTCGCCGACAAAGCGGAATTTTTCGCCGCCCTTGCTGTCATAGTTAACTACATCGCCGCCGACCTGCGCGCCCTGCGGGTTGTCAACTTCCAGCATGGTGTTCAGGTCTTCAGGATCGACTTTGGTCTTCGATGTCCTTGAATAGTATGTCATCCTCATTCCGGCACGGGGGAGGATGTTCAGCCAGTCAAGCTTGATGGGATAGTAGAACATGTTCAGCGTGTCGAACCTGAATGCCTCGTAGTTTTTGGGATCCACCCTGTTGCCCATGGTCCTGGAGGTGTCATAGTCGCGCCAGCGCATCCTGAAATAACCTGCGCTCGTTTCGCCCTTGTAATAGATGTTGCTGAAAAGTTCCTGCCTGGGAATGTCGATCCTCCCTTCAGGAAGCCGTTCAACCTCG
>JANYBI010000063.1 GCA_025360875.1 Lentisphaerota bacterium | reverse complement strand
CATGGCCCATGTTTCCTCAATGCCTTGAGATGCTCCTCGGTGCCATAGCCCTTATGCCTGTCAAACCCGTACTGCGGATATTTCCCGGCATACATCATCATCAGATCGTCCCTGTGGACTTTTGCAAGGATGCTTGCAGCCGCGATGCTGGCAGACTTGGAATCGCCCTTGACTATGAAATTGCATTTCACAGGCATGTCAGGCACTTTGAGGCCGTCGACCAGGGCAATCTCAGTCTCCGGAAGTTTCAGCAGCGAGCTGCGCATTCCACAATGGGTGGCCCTGAGTATGTTGATCCTGTCGATCTCATCGGACTTGACTTCGGATATTGCGTATCTTATTCCGGGAATATCCAGGATTCGGCTGCGAAGTTCGCAACGCTGTTTTTCGGTGAGTTTCTTGGAATCGTCGACGGCGGGTATCCGTGAATCCATGGTGAATATCACAGCGGCTACGACAACAGGTCCTGCGAGAGGACCTCTGCCGGCTTCGTCTACACCTGAGATGAATCTTATGCCTTCGCCCCAGAGTTCCCTCTCGAAAACGAGGAGCCTGGAGCTAAGTTTGAGAAAATCAGGCCTTTGCTTCTGCCTGGGCATCGTATCTCTGTTCCTTGACACGTGCTGATTTTCCGACCTTCTCCCTGAGGTAGTAGAGCTTTGCACGGCGGACTTTTCCGTGTCTTTCAATTTCTATCTTGTCAATTCTCGGTGAGTTGATGGGAAATACTCGTTCCATGCCCTGGCCGAAGGCGATTCTGCGGACAGTGAAAGTCTCACTTATTCCGGAACCTTTCCTCGCGATCACCGTACCTGCAAAGACCTGTATGCGTTCGCTGTCGCCTTCCTTGATCTTCGTGTAGACTTTCACAGCATCGCCCGGAACAAACTCGGGCATGTCTTTCTTGCACTGGCTGGCTTTGATCTTATCCATGATGTTCATATCAGTCATTCTCCTATGTTTTCTTTTTTTAGAGCTTCTCTTTCGCCGGCCGCATCAGATCCGGCCTGACTCTTCTTGTTTTTTCAACCGCCTGCCCTTTTCTCCATCGCTCAATCTCAGGATGATTTCCTGAGAGAAGGACTTCAGGCACTTTCATTCCCCGGAAAACTTCCGGCCTGGTATACTGCGGATACTCGAGCAATCCCTCGCTGAAGGACTCGCTCACTCCCGACTCCTCCGATCCCAGCACTCCCGGCATCAATCTGACCATCGCATCAATCATCACCATCGCGGCGAGATTGCCGTTGGTCATCACATAATCACCTATCGAAATCTCGCGGGCCTTAAGACCTTCGCGGACTCTTTCATCAATACCCTCATAATGACCGCAGAGAAATATCAGATGCTTCATCCCCGAAAACTCTCTTGCGGTCTTCTGGGTGAAAACTTCACCGCCCGGCCCCGGCAGAATCACGCATGATTCATCCGTCCTCAGGCTTTCCACAGCCTCGAAAATCGGTTCGGGCTTCATCAGCATCCCTGGCCCGCCACCGTATGGCTTGTCATCGACCGACCTGTGCTTGTCATGCGTAAAATCGCGCAGGTCCACCGCATTTATCTCGACAATTCTGTTCTTGACCGCCCTTGCTATTACGCTTTCGGCGAACGGCCCGAAAAAAACCTGAGGGAAAATTGTGATGATATCTATTCGCAAATCACTCAACAACCTCGACGGAGAACTTCTGCCCTAGGCGTCCGCCTGCTCCGCTTACAAGTGAACGGATAGACATTATGGTCTTGCCGTTCTTCCCTATCACCTTGCCCATATCCTCTTTCGCACAGTTGATTTTGATTACTGTGGAATTCTCTAGTTTTTCGACTTGGATTTTGACAGCTTCCGGCTGGTCGACAAGGGCCCTGACAACATAGTCGACAAAATTTTCGAGGTCGCTGGACCCCGCTGCCGGTGTCTTCCGTTCGCCTGGTTTCGCCGCTACAAGAGCTGAACTGTCTTTTTTCCCGAACATCTGGAACAGTTTACTTAACACGTTGGGATTTTCCTTGGTTTATTTTCAGCTTTTCTTCTCAGCAGCAGCCTCTGGCTGTACCGGTACCGCAGCGGTCTCGACCTTTGCAGCCTGCTTGCGCGCATAGTTGATCATGCTCTGGACCGTCTCCGAGGGCTTTGCACCCTTCGAAAGCCAGTATTCGATCCTGTCCATCACAAGCTTGCGCTCATTCTTCACCGGATTATAGGATCCGACTTCCTCAATGAATTTTCCGTCCCTCTGGTGGCGGATGTCTGCGACTACAAGACGGAACCGGGGCTCGTTTTTGCCGCCCACTCTCTTCAACCTGATTCTTACTGACATACTGTCCTCTTTTTAACCAATTTAGTTGTGACTGTATTTTTCGGCGCATGCCCGGAAGGTCTTTGCCAGAACCCGGCCCGGATGTCGAATTCATCCCGATTTGTCCGTCCGGAACATCGATTTTCCGTATTCAAAATCCATTCCCGAAAACATGCGTCAAGAAACACACAGGGGACATATTATAACGCATGTTTGCATTACTGCAACAGGGGTTTGGCAATTTGTAGGGGAATTTTGAAATGGGGGTAACGCGTCAGTCTTTATTTTAGGCTGAGGGGTGCCTGCCTGGCATCTTCCTAATCCCGCCCAGGTAAAAAATCCTGGATTTTTCTCCGACAACCACTTGAAGCTGTCCCTTTGCGGCTGTATATTGTATCATAAATAG
>JANYBI010000062.1 GCA_025360875.1 Lentisphaerota bacterium | reverse complement strand
CTATTTATGATACAATATACAGCCGCAAAGGGACAGCTTCAAGTGGTTGTCGGAGAAAAATCCAGGATTTTTTACCTGGGCGGGATTAGGAAGATGCCAGGCAGGCACCCCTCAGCCTAAAATAAAGACTGACGCGTTACCTTCTTCCGTCTCAGTACTGGACTGAACAAATAACATCTCATGTAATAAAAAAATCCACACCTGACCAGATATGGAGTTCTATCGCCTTATCTTCAAGATGGCTGAACGTGAATTGTCAGATGAAGTCGGGCTTTTTGTTGTTGATGTAGATCACTTCAACAGAGCCCGTGCCGATCCTGACTATGTCACCTTCGCAGAGGAGCCGTTTCTTCATCTTTCTGCCGTTGACGAACATGCCGTTCTTCGAATCGTCGTCGACCATGAGCCAGCTGCTGTTGTTCCTGCTGATATAGCAGTGGTTGCGGGAGACCTTCGAACTCTGGAGCACGATATCCGAATTCTCGGCCCTTCCTATGCTTACCCTGTCGGATTCCAGCCGGTACCATGTGTGCGGCTTGTTCTTGACGACAATCAGAAGCAGATCCTCGCAGGCCGGAGGCTGTTCGAACGTATCCAGCAGCTTGTCGATATGCCTTATCCGGTTCTTCACTTCGTCAAGACTTATCTCCTTGACATCCGAAGTCTCCAGGAGAAGCGTCCTGAACTCATCCGATTTGACTTTTGGAATGCTTGTCATAGTTATTCCCCGTCAATTCTTTTCCAGTTTCCCTATGATGCCCTTTGCGCTCTCGACAATTATTTTCATAACCCTGAACTTATTCTGCGCCAGTAGATTCGGCGATATCTTCAGCTCCCTGGCCACATCCTCGACAGGTTTCTCCTTCAGGTATACCTCCTCGAACGACTTGAACACCTTGCTGTTCACCCTTTTCTTCGCGGCCTGCAGCGATTCGTGGAGGATCATCGTCTTCCATTCATTGTCCCACAGGGTCTCCCTTTCGCCTGTCGCCTTGCCTTCGTCCGCGGCCGCCTTCCCGAAAAGCTCGGAATTCCTGAGCCTCGTGATCTTGCCGGCCCTCCTGAACGCATCTATCACCTTCGACTCGGTTATCTTGAAAAGCAGCGACTTGAACCTGCCTTTCTTCCTGTCATACTCGAAATTCTTCAGATAGCGCATCAGCACCATCGTGGTCTCCTGCAGAACATCCTCCGCAAGTTCCTTCGAGCAACCTCTCTTCCTGGCGAAATTAATTATGACCGGTGCATAAAGCTCGTAAAATACGGCCCATGCCTTATCGTCGTCCTTCTTCAAGGCGCAGATAAGAGTTTCCCTGGTTTTAAGTATGTCGTATCCTGACATTTGATACCCGGTTGTGAATAATCGTCCTTTGACTTCAAGGTAATGTACTTTTCCTGAAATCAATCTTCCAGTCGATTGTCTGGTTTTCAAATGATTTGATACGTAATATCGCCAGTTCTCCCTTGATTTCAATGTCAGGGGTCGTCACGGTCCAGCCTTCCGGGACATAAATCCATACCTGGTACTTGTATCCGCCCACGACCAGTGATCGCCCGCAGAGGCTCATGGACTTCCTGTCCCAGTGGACCGACTCAAGGTCCACCGCGCCGAGGGTAATATGCCTGTTCGTGCCGATCACCTGCGGATGATCCTCCTTCCGGAACATCCCTACCACCCGGCATTCCCTGGGAGGCACATCCACGTAAACCTTCTCCTCTCCCACATACAGGATATTGCCGTCCGAACCGTTCACATATATATAGGTTCCGGAATCGAGCCCCAGACGCGCAGGAGAAATCCCGATCTTTGCCGTTTCCTTTCCTTCCCAGTTGAAAACAGCCACGACGTCCCATTCGCCGATATCCGGAATCTTCACCTTCAGATCGAATATCCTCGCCATCTCCTTTTCCGCCAGTGGATAAAGTTCCATGGGATGGATGTCGGCCACAGGATATATTTTCCTGAGAAAATCAACACGCTGTTCCGACAGCTTGTACATGACGTCGCCCGCCATGACCATCTGTCCGGTTATGCCGACCATGACAGTCCACAGCCTCGCTGTTTCAAAAGGCATCGGATCACGGACGCATATGGCATCCGGATCCGTGTAGAAGGCGATCGTGTTGAAGTGCAGGCATCTCATTGTCGCCCTTATGGCAGGCACAATCCCTTCCCATCCGGCCCTCGAATCTATATCGTCACCGGTACGGATGCCGTCGCATATCCCCGCACCGTCAAATCCTTTCGCGCAGTTGAGAAGGAATCTTTTCTCCCCGAGAATATGCCCGATCGTCATGAGCATTTCACGGTATGCCTCTTCCGGTTTCCTGTTCTTGTTGAAAAGGTTATTCCTCTCTTTCTTCAAGGTTTCGACAAGGCCTCCCTGGGCGTCTATCTTCACGTATTCGTAGCCCCATTCCTCCGCAAGCATCTTCATGACGTGGCTGATATAATCAAGCGCCTTGGGATTGGTGATGTCCAGGAAATATCGGCCGCACCAGTCGACAAGCTTGTCGCATTCGTATTTCTGGCAGCATTCGGCCCAGTTGTCTTCGGGACGTTTGAATTCTCCGATGGATGTCCCGTCCGGCCTCCGGATGAAGAGTTCCGGCCTCATCCTGAAAAGTTCATGGTCGCTTTCAACGTGGGGAATACACCAGATTCCGGGCCTCATGCCCTTGTCGCGGATATATTCGGCAATGAATCTCATCCCACGTGGAAACTTTTTCTCGCATGTGACAAACCACTGCCTGTTTGAACCATAATGTTTTCCGACCCCCTGCCACCCGTCGTCAATCTGCATCCACTCGCAGCCGTACGGCCTGAGCTTCTCCCCGAGCCAGTCGGCCATCCTTATAATCTCCTCCTCGCTGATCTCCCAGTTGTATTCATTCCAGGAACACCATCCGGACGGAGGACGTGAAAACTGCTTGCGCGCCATGGGCCTGAACCAGGGAAGACCGCGTTGGACGGACATGAGATTCTCAACCACCTTTATTGTAAGCGAATCCCTCCATTTCAGCTTGAGCGTCCCGTGTTCGCAGTAAATCCTCAGGTCGGCACAATCAAAACAGAGGGCCGCATCCAGTTTGCGGCTGTATACGGCGTTGCAGAGACGGCTGCTGGCTTCCCCGATTCCAAGCTGGACGACGTCCTTGTCCTTCTGCGGCTCGATCCTGCAGGCGAACGATTCGGGGAAATCAACGATCCGTCCGGAAAAATCGCCCTTGCCTCGCAGTACCCAGCTGGACGGATTGAACTCAAGCCTGGCAGGAACTCCTATGACAGCTACCGGGCACTTTTTCATGTTGACCTATCATTGGACGGGACCATGTCAGTCTCCTGCCATTTGGGGAACATCTTAAACAATACGCATCATGCCTATGAAAATTAGGAAGTATTCCTGATATTCAGTCCAAAGGATTCAGGTCAGCGTCACGCCACGGTTTCCAGTCGGGGTTCGGAACCGGTATCAGGGCGTTCATCTCCTTCAGCCAGTCATGGAGTTCGGAACGCATCGAGTTGGCAAGTTCGGGATGGAGAGGGGCCAGATTGTCCTTTTCACCGATATCGTCCCTGAGATTGTATAGCTCCAGACCGTGTTCGAAAAATTCTATGAGTTTCCAATCCCCTCTGCGAATTGCGCAACCCGGCGTCCCACCCTGGTTGGCATAATGGGGAAAATGCCAGAAGACGGATCCGCGATCGAAATCCTTTCCATGCAGGGCGGGAAGAAAACTCCTGCCGTCGACATGCTGCCCCTTTTCCGGCGGAAGACCGCATGCCTCTAGAATTGTGGGATAGAAATCGCAACTGGTCACGACGGATTCCGACACCGTCCCGGACCCTATTTTCCCCGGCCATCTTACGAGAAGAGGATCCCTGATGCCTCCTTCATACATCCAGCCCTTACCTTCCAGCAGAGGCGAATTGCAGGTGGGAGATGTCTCCGCAGTGCTGAGTCCGCCGTTGTCAGAAGTGAAAATCACAATAGTGTCCTCGGCCAGCCCCTTGCGGTCCAGCGCGTCCAGGATCTTACCCACGTTCTCGTCGAGATGTTCGATAAGGGCGGCATATTCCGGACTTGACTGGAGGATCCTGCGTTCAATGCGCTCGTTTTTCTTGTGTTCGGAAGGGAAATAGTCTCCTACGACGATCGGATTAATCTTGTCCAGGCCCATATCCTTCGCCTTCTTCTCATATTTCCTTATCTTTTCAGGTTTCGCCTGGATGGGAGTGTGCACGGCATAAAACCACATGTTGAGGAAAAACGGAGTCCCGTCATTTCCCATGATGAGTCCGGCCGCCTCGTCGCCCAGCCGATCAGTAAGGAAACAGTCGCCTTCCCTGGGAGGAATTGTCGGAATGTCCCATGGCACGAAATAATGGCCGCGTCCGGATGGATGTCCTTTTTCGCAGCCGCCGACATTGATGTCAAACCCATGCCTGTCAGGCCAGTATTCCTCCTTGCCGAGATGCCATTTCCCGATGTGCCAGGTCTTGTAGCCGTGCTGTTTCAGCGCGGAAGCCAGTGATTTCTCATGCGTTGACAGGTATGGGATGTAAGGCACTCCAAGGAGTTTTCCCTTTTCATAGGTGCCGTTATAATGTTCGGGATATTTTGAAATGAAATGCGTCACTCCGAGACGTGCCGGATATTTGCCGGTCATGATGCTTGCGCGTGTCGGCGAACAGACCGGACATGCCGCATACGCATCGGTGAAACGCATACCTTCCCGGGCGATGCGGTCGATGTTGGGAGTCTCATAGAACTTGCTGCCCTGGCATGACAGATCCATCCATCCCATGTCGTCGACGAGAATAAAAATTATGTTTGGCGTCTTCAAGATATTTCCCTGTCCATACTGCAAAATCGTTCCTTTGGAAAACATATACCATACTCGTAAAATTCTTCAAGTTCAGTACATCCATATTGGAACTTATATTCCATTTCTCCAACCATTCCGCCTGCAATTTCCAGTAAGTCTGACTCATCAGAAAGACGGTGGAATCAAGGTTGGTAGTTAACGCATTCTTGCGTGTCTCTTCGCTTCAAAATAACACAGCCAATAATGGATTAATCCTCCTTCGCATAAAGCTACGGAGGACAGGCTACGAACATATTTCCAGATGTATTCGTATAAGCTGGTAGTTAATGCCGTAAGGCATGTTCTTGTGTACTATAGCCTCGGCGGATAATCAGGCTGCAGTTTTCTGTAGGCATCGAGAGCGGTATACACCAAAATGCTTATTATCCGCAGAAGCAATAATACGCAAACCCTCAACGATTGTGATTATGTCGCCACCCTGCGGGGACTGAAATTGATATTTTATCATTCATCATCCCCACGCTCACGCATGGGGGGCTATAATATGCCGCCCTCTGCGAGGGCTGAATAATAAGTGTTATAGCCTCCGCAGGCGGCCTTCATCGCCTCGCCCAGGGCCGGCAGAGTAGTTCGATTAAAGTAAATCCTCGTCTTGCCTTGCAGGTCCTCGGTTTTACCTCATCGACCAAACTGTGCGTGCGGATTTCCCTCACACAGCTTTCCCCCTGTTCTTCTTCGTGCGGCATTCGCTTAGTTTTTGAGTAGATACGGTACATAAAGAAGTCCCCTTTCATAAAAGAATCTGTTCTGCCATATTCGGCTGCATTGCGTATTCTTGCGATTTTTGTGTCTTCTCCAGAATATCCTTAACTGTTCACAGGCAAACTCCGTTATCTCTAACGCAGCTTTGTAACTGTTCCCAATCTTGAAGTATTCCGCCCAGCCCCGCAGTTTGCGGTTCACTACGGATATTGCTTCGGATAATTCTTTCCCTGTCGGTATTTCCTTCACTGCCGATTTGATCTTGTCCCGTATCTTCTGCATGCTCTTTGCTCTCGGATACTTGATTCTGACCAACCGGCCTAGTTTTCCGGAACGCGTTTCCCGATAGGTGAAACCCACAAAATCAAATGCTTCACGCACGTGGCGGATCTTCGTCTTCTCTTCGTTCAACGTCAGCTTGAGTGCTTCCATTTGCCCTCTCAGGGTTTCAAGTACCCAGCGCGCCTGTGCTTCGCTTTTGCATAGCAGTACCATGTCATCGGCGAATCTCACCAGCTTCACACTCGGATTTCCATGCCATAGCTTGTCTATCTCGTGAAGATAGATGTTGCTAAGCAGCGGACTCAATACTCCGCCCTGCGGAGTCCCGCGTTCCGGCGTTGTGACTATGCCATCTTCCAGTATCCCAGCCTCCAACCATTGCTTTATCAGCCATAGTATTCTTTTGTCGCCAACTCGCCGTCTGACCAATTCCATAAGCTTATCGTGGTCTATGGTATCAAAATAATTCTTGAGATCCACATCCACCACCCACCTGTGGGTATTGCTGTATTTATGCACGAGCTGCGCCGCCTCCCTGTTGTTCCGCCTGGGTCTGAACCCTAGCGAACAATCAAGAAAATCAGCCTCAAACAGTGGCTCTGTTATCATTTTCACCGCCATTTGCACAACTCGGTCCTTTACTGTCGGTATTCCAAGTGGTCGTTTTCCGTTCGTACCTTTCGGTATATACACTCGTCTTATGACATCGGCTAAATACTGGTCGCTCCCCAGCTCGTTCCGCAACTCGGCTAGAAACTTTTCAACGCCATATTCCTTAATTTCGGCAATTGTCTGCCCGTCAACTCCGGACGCTCCTCCTTTTGCACTTACCCTTTTCCACGCTTCTTTCAGTGTCTGGGGATTACATACTTGGCTATGCATTATCCCGAACCTCCTGCCAAAACTCTGCTTGGCTGCACGATATAGTTTCCGTTGTAAAGTCCTAAGCCAACTCATTGGATGTTCTTGAGCCTTTTGGGCATTCATCTCTGCCTACCTCTTTACTTCTGAAACCTTCCTACAGGCTAATGCCCCTTTGCTGTGTTGAATTTTCTTCAACAGTCTGCGCTACTACGGGCATCTCCGACTTCCCATGAAACTTCACTACAGCTTTCAGCTTTACACCTTGTACTGCGGCTTACACCGCTCTCGCGGTGATCGCATGGGCTCTCTCCAGTTGCTCTCACAAACTTTCTTAACGTGTCGTCCCCTTTTACACCGTGAGCGATATTGATGCTCTTGACCATTTGCTTCTCAATATCCGGCGGTCTTCGCTCGTCGAACAGACGCTCGACCCACTCAAAATCAACACCTCTGACAGCAATTACTGGTGTCTTACCTTTACGATGCTTACAGCAGTTCGTTCTCCTACAACCCGTTAATTCGCCTCGCTGCTCCGACTGTCTCAAAGTCCGCTGTTTTCAGCTTTCCCGTCTCGCAACTTTATCCTCACGCGTTAGCCATTGGCTAGTGATTAGGCTACATACCTGAAATGGACAATTGGTATGGACGAATCCTCTCATTCGTCTAGCTTAGTGATACCTTACCTGGACACACG
>JANYBI010000060.1 GCA_025360875.1 Lentisphaerota bacterium | reverse complement strand
CTATTTATGATACAATATACAGCCGCAAAGGGACAGCTTCAAGTGGTTGTCGGAGAAAAATCCAGGATTTTTTACCTGGGCGGGATTAGGAAGATGCCAGGCAGGCACCCCTCAGCCTAAAATAAAGACTGACGCGTTACGATGTCCAATCCAATTGAAGCTGACAAATTACATGGACATCCACTTATGCAGCTTTATATGTCAACAATGCTTGATTCCTTGTCATTTATGGGAAGATTACAATAGCCAGCTAATTTATCAGAGGTTCCCTTATGTTCTGGAAGATCAAAGAGCTGATATACAAGTTTATCGCCTATGGCATTTTCGGGATACTCGCCTCTTATGGTGTTTTCTCCATAGGATATTCCATAAGACACCATGACGGTATTTCCCTTGTCATAGGGCTCGTATATGTATCCCTTGCAGGATTTCTTTTTGCATATCTGTTCATCCCGGCGGCAGCAAACAAGATCGCCTATGGGATATATACTCCAAAGAATGTAAAGCCGATGCCGCCCGAATTTCCCGAAATCAAGGCGAAGATAACCAGGGAGGAATATGAGGAGGCTGTCGCAGACCTCAGAACCCTGCTGGAAAAGGATCCCGGCAACTACCATGTGATCTCCCTCCTGGTAGATATTTTCGTCGACAAGACCGATGACCACGGTAATGCGATCGGGCTCATCAGCGCATATCTCAGGAAAGAAGATCGCCAAAACGAGGATGTCCCCCTGGTCATGAAACTTGTCGATGTCTATCTGGATATCGATGAAAAGGAAAAAGCCGTCGCGTTGCTGAAGAAAGAGATCGCCATGAAATATGCTGAGAGTGAGATAAGACAGTTCAGGAAACGCCTCGACGGATTGTCTGTTACCAGCTAGCGTTAAGCTGGGTGTTTTTGCCTCATAAGCAAGGCGGGTTTTCCTGTCCTGAGCCTGTCGAAGGAAACCCGCCAATTTGAAAACACAAGAAGTGTCGGGCTAAAGCCCAACATACTTTTGTCGTATAAAAAACCAGGACCGGCGGACGGTTTTTTGAGTTGCACTAAATAGAGGCTTCTATCTTCTTAACGAACCCGATGTTCTTCTTCAGTTTCTGCAGGGTACTCTCTTCCGTTGAAAAATCCTCGAATGATATCCAGCCGTCATACTCGGCATTTTTCAGCGCTCTCAGGAGGGCGCTGACATCTACCATGCCCTTGTCGAATGGCGCAGAAGAAGGTTTCCAGCCGGTCGAACCGTCCGGACGCGTAGCGGAGGCGTCCCAGCGCGAGTTCTTCAGGTGCACATGCGCAAGATACTGTCCAAGGACTTCCAGCCCGATCCCGTATTGCTCATATCCTTCATATACCATGTTTCCGGCATCATGTATGACACCGACATATTTCGGATCGAAGTTATGGACGAACGTGGCGGCTGCGCTGGCGCTGGGGATGATGTTCCCCATGTGTATCTCAATAAGCGCCCTCAGCCCGTATTTTCTTGCGAGTTCCGCAACCTCGCAATACTGGCGGAATGCGCGTTCGCGGATTTTGAGATATGAACTCTTCCCGTCATAGCCGGGCACGCCGACCCTGAGCTGTTTCGCTCCAAGCTTAACAGTACCCCTCATCGCGATATCGACAGCTTCAAGATTCTCGCAGTTCACGTAAGTGCCGATGCATGGCATCTCCATCCCGGCTTCTCCGGTGATCTTTTTGATCATTGGCGCATCCTCAAGAAAGCTCTTCAGCGGCCATGTGCAGAGATTGCCGGACCAGAAGCCCGGTCTGCCGTCTGCTGACTCCCCCTGGTCCACTACTCTCCATTCGACTCCATCATAACCGGCATTTTTCATTTCACGGAGGGCATCCTGCGGGAACAGGTCCGGAAGACTGACAGTAAAAATGGAATATTTCATTATTTCAATTCCAGGGTTTGGATAATGTGCTGTTTCGAGGTGTTTATTTTGCGGCTCTCTTTTTCATGCAGGCGGGGCAACGTCCATGCGCAGGCTCGGTCTTTGAAACCGGTGCAATATAGCTTTCAAGCGGCTCCCAGCTGCCATTATCGTCGCGGATCTTCTTGCAGTCCGGACAAATGCCTACGATCTGCCTGAGCTTTTCAAGCTCGAGCATGTTGCCTTTAAGCTGGGATATCAGATCTTCCTTCTCCTTCAGCACACTCTTGAATTCGGTGATGTCGCGCCAAATGCAGAAAATAAACTTGTCATTGTTGATCTCTACAAACTTCGCCCTCACTTCAATGTCCAGGACTTTCCCCTGCTTGGTCCGA
>JANYBI010000059.1 GCA_025360875.1 Lentisphaerota bacterium | reverse complement strand
CTATTTATGATACAATATACAGCCGCAAAGGGACAGCTTCAAGTGGTTGTCGGAGAAAAATCCAGGATTTTTTACCTGGGCGGGATTAGGAAGATGCCAGGCAGGCACCCCTCAGCCTAAAATAAAGACTGACGCGTTACGTGTTGCCTTACCATATCATGAATTCAGACCTTATAACGCTCCTGGGGACATCCCTCTACTTCCTTGCGGTAAACCTGATACTGATGCTGAGCTCCACCTGGATTTCCGGATTTCTGAACCGTTTTCACGTGATAGGCCCTCTCATCAGGATAATGGGCCTCATAGTCGCCGCCGTAGCCGTACAGCTGATCCTCGGCGGCATCGGCGACTGGTATGCCGTGATAAAATAGGTTTTTGCCACAGACTCTCACAGACACTATTCTTGAATATCCATCATTACAATACTAAGTTAAACGCCAAAAGGGAGGATAAGCATCATGAAGAATAATCTCACGCTCTCAATCATCACGCTGGCTGTCCTGATCGCATCCGTTCTGTCCGGCTGCGGACCTGTGTGAAATGGCTCATGTCGCTTCATTGTTGAAGCTGAACGCCCGTGTTGCGAAACTCGCAATTTCCGGCCAATGGATGACCCGCGAAGACTACAGGCGCGGATACGACTCTGTCGCTCCATCCTACGACAATGCCTGGCTCAAGAACCTCGCCCCTGTCACCGATCATCTTATCTCTAGGCTTCCCGCTCCCTGCGGCTTATTCCCCATCATCGAACTCGGTTGCGGAACAGGTTATTCAACCGAAAATCTTTCCAGAAAATTTCCGGACAACAGGATATTTGCATCGGACATATCCGATAACATGCTTTCGGCGGCCGCGAGAAGGACTGAAGGCTTAAAGAACATCTCATACGCCAGATCCGACATGCTGGACTTCCTCAGACAATGGAAAGACGAGGCGCCTTCGATGATCTACTCCTCATGGGCGATAGGATATTCAAAGCCGTCGGAAATAACAAAGCTGTCATCCCGCCTTCTCGCCAGGAATGGCGTGTTCGCGTTTGTCGTCAATCTGGACGACACGCTGAAGCCGGTATTCGATACGTTCCAGTCGTGCATGTTCAAGTTTCCCGGCAAAGTCGAAAAAGCCCTCTGGCCCTCGTTCCCGCAAAGCCTTAAGACAATGATTGCACTGCTCGAGAAGAACGGTTTTTCGGTAGAATGGAGCGAGGAAGGGGCCAAGCAGATAACGCCTCCTCAGGATACGGCAATCACAGACTGGCTTCTTCAGACAGGCATACTCGCCGGATTCGACTCGGTCCTGCCCATCAAGGACGATCCTGCCATCAGGAATTTCTTCGAAGAGAGGTTGCAGAAGGAAAAAGACAGGATCAGCCATCATTACATATCAGCCATAGCGGTGAAAAAATGAATCTGCAGACCTTGAAAATCCTTCGTCTGATGTTCGATCCAGGAGTTACACGTACACCGATGCGCGTGGTGCACGAACTCCGCAGGAAGGGAAAGCGACGCCTGCCTGGTGAAGTCGAAAAGGAGCTGACCGGCGGCATGCCGGGCCTTAAGACGATATCATTCGTGAAAAAATGGCTCGACGGGGAAATGCTCACGCGTCATGGCGGACGATGGTCCCTCAATTCCTTCCTTCCTCCATTTCCCGGACGCGCCTATGACAGGATGTTTGAAAATCTCCTTTCTGGCAGAAGCCTGAGCCCGGTCTCCGCATATCTGGCGATCACCGCCGACTGCGGAAACAGGTGTCCGCATTGCAGCATAAAAGGCAGGAAGAAAGGGCAGTTCACGTCGAAACAATGGCTGAATGTAATAGATCAGCTGCACGGACTCGGTACATCGCTGATCTCGTTTACTGGCGGGGAACCGATGCTCTTCGACGGGCTTCCGGAACTTGTGAAGGCCGCCCACGATGGAGGTGCGGAGGCTGTCGTATTCACTTCCGGAGCCAATTTTGACGACAAAAAGGCCTTGATGCTCAAGAATTCGGGCATATGGGCCCTGAGCATAAGCCTTGATCACTGGCAGAAGGAAAAGATCAACGCGTTCAGAGGTTCGGAAAAGGCCTATGACAATCTAATCGCCGCCGTAAGGCTTTCGCTGGATAACGACATCTACACCATGACAGGCACAGTGCTTTCCAGGGAGATAATGAAGGACAAGGATTACAGGAAGATCTACGGTTTCGCCCAGGAATTGGGCGTCCATGAGTTCAGGCTGATAGAGCCAATGCCTTGCGGAAATCTCTTTGGTGCTTCGGACGATGCATTCCTGACCGATGAGGAGATCCGCGAGATCCGCACTTTCCACGTGGAGACGAATAGGAAAGGGAGGCTGCCGAAGGTCTGTTCATTCAACCAGATCGAAAGTCCCGAAATCTTCGGATGCGGCGCAGGAACCCAGCATCTTTTCATAGATCATCTCGGGGAGGTATGTCCATGCGATTTTACGCCTTTGAGTTTCGGCAACGTGTTTGAGACGCCTCTTGCCGACATCTGGGCACGCATGAACAAGGCGATGCACAATCCAAGGCGTCACTGCTTCATAAGAAAACACCACGGCCTGATCAAAGAGGAGAAGACAGGATCGATGATGTTCCCGCTATCTCCAGATCTTAGTGAAAAAATCTGTGCGAAGGCGGGACACGAGGAACTGCCGGACTATTTCAAGATAGTGACGGGAAAACAATAAGATATTTTAGACAGGATTACAGGATTTACATGATAAAGCTATTGATTAAACACATCCCATTCTTGCTACTAACACCGTTCCTGTGTTTCTTCAGCGGTGTCTTTTTCCCGGAAATGGGAATGCGGGCGGCGATACTGGGATTTTGCATTTCGGCAGGAGTTGCGTCCTCAAACATTCTTAATCGGAGCAACCTTGAAAACTCAAAGATGTCCTTTCAATTATCATTGCTTCTCATTGGCTTCATTATAGGAATCATTTCTGGCGTTCTGATTTCACTTGTACCGGTGGATTCATACGTACATGCATATTCAAACAGAAGGAAGCATGATGGCTTTGTGATTGTCCCGTTTGCGTTTGCCTATACCTTGCCTTCCGAAATCTTCACTGCCGCTGTTTATAACATATTGATACTTTATGCCTACTGCATTAGATTTTTTTCAAAGTTCATTTCTTTTATCGCTGTCGTTTCTGCAGCCTTCTTATCATACGTCACGATTGGCCTCTTCCCTTCTCCAACGCCATTCCTATTGACAGGAGGCATTATTTTCAGGGCCTTTCCGTTCGCCATTCTCTGGTTTACCGCCGCAGCGATCGCGGATCCGGCGTTCACCTATAAGAGATGGCAGAAAAGAACAGGATATGAGGAAGAAAACAAATGAGGAAACTGCTAATCATGCATATCCCTTTTCTCCTGCTTGCTCCGTTCCTCTGTGCTTTCAGCGCCCTGATTTCCTACCCACAGGCCATTATGGGGGCCAGAGCCGCAATCTTAGGCTTGTCAATTGCATCGACTGTCACGGCTATAAATATTTTCAACAGGCAAAATCTTTCGGACAGCAAGTTTCAATCAACTCTTTCTATTGTAATATCAGGACTGATATCAGGGACAATCGCCGGCATAGCAATTTCTTTCCTTCCTCCTGATCTCTGGAATAGGGCAAACAGAATATCCAATGATGATGATTTTGACTTTATTCCACCTCATGCCTCAACGATGCATGTCGCCATAGCAGTCTCCTGCCTATATAATATTCTTGTTGTACTTGGCTATAGGCTGAGATTTGTCTTCAAGGATATCGAAACTGAGTCAAAGATTGGAAACCTAATAGCCTTTATCATACGCATACCTATGCTGGATTTCGAAGGTGATTTTGGAAAAGGCATAGTCCTCGGCATTTTCAGGAAAAGACCCAATTTCTTTTCCGCAGCTGGAGTATTGATCGCTTCATCGGCATCATATACAGCCATGATACTTCTTTCAGGCGAAAGATTGTATCCAGGAAATAAATCCTTTGTCCAGTCTCTTTTACAATCGCTTTTATTCTACATGCTGACATATTTGCTAATTCTTCCTTTTGCCATGCTTTTCTTTGCATCCGCCGCGATCGCAGATCCGGCGTTCAGCTATAAGAGATGGCGGAAAAGAACAGCTCATGAGAAAGGGAAGCCAGCTTGAACAAGAATTCCATAAACATCCCCTTTCTTCTTCTGACGCCTTTCCTGTGCTACTTCAGCGGTTTTTTCTTTCCGATCATGGGCTTTAGGGCGGCTATACTGGGATTTTGCATTTCGGCAGGAGTGTCCATAATTAACATCTTGAATCATGAGAGCATTGAAAATCACAAGCCTCCTACGTCAACTTCAATTTTCTGGACAGGAATGGTGACAGGGATAATTGCAGGGATACTTATTTCATTCATCTCGGTCGAACCCATTATTGATATTTATGTGAAACGCCATCATTTTGACCTTTATTTCCTCCCTCCTGTGTATGCCTACAATCTTCCGGAATCGATAATTGCGGGAATCCTCTACAATGTCCTGATTCTGGAGGCATACTGCAAACCACGCAAATCCAGATTCCTATCCTTTGCTCTTGTGGTCGTTGCCGCAATGGCCGCCTATCTGGCCTTAGCGATCTTTCCATGTCCGACTCGAGGAGATCTATCGTCAGGAATCATTTTCGGCGCCGGACTTTTTGCCATACTATGGTTCATTTCCGCCGCAATCGCGGATCCGGCATTCAGCAACAGAAAAATTCCAAAAACAATGGACAATAAATAGGCCACAGGCAAGATCACAGTCATTCGACGTGACAAGTGCCCGTGCTACATTATGACATGAAAAGAAATCTCGTTTCAATACAGGATGCGAAGTTCGCAGGCTGGAAAGACTGGTTCTTTATGTTCGGCATCGAACTTATAATATTCTCCGGTATTTTCTTCTTCGCGTTTTTCGCAGACAGGCCCGGCGACATTCCCGGTGACAGTTTCATCAAATGCTATTTCAAGGAATTCACCGGGCTTCCCTGCCCGAGCTGCGGACTTACCAGGGGATTCATCGCGTTCTGCCATGCGAACTTCGCAGAGGCGTTCAGGCTTAATGCCCTCACTTATCTGCTCATTCCATTTTTCGCCTACAGGCTCATCAGATCAATATCGGCCGGCATTTTCAGGAAATACATTGAAATATATCTGCCTCTCCCTGCGGTTTTCGGAATAATCATTCTCGCGCTCATCTATGCGTTCGGGAGAATCGTCCTGGAGATTGGAGTGAAATTCCATTGGTTTTGAATAAGTAGGACGGGTTTCAACCCGTCAACTGAACTTAGGCCTCTTCTACGGTTTGTAGCGTAAAGCTCATATTCTAGCCTCATTTTTTAGTTCTGGCAAATCAAATATCTTTAAGTGGAAATACTCATCGTCCCTGTATCCGTAGGCCTGTCTCATAAGCCATCTGATTTTATTG
>JANYBI010000052.1 GCA_025360875.1 Lentisphaerota bacterium | reverse complement strand
CAGGAAAAAAGATCAGAAGGTGTTGGCGCTGCGCCTTATGCGGGCGCTTTATTTCCAGCCCAACATTCCCGAGGTTGAAACCCAGAAGCGCCTTGGCGAAATAGTCCAGGAAAAGAATTTGAAGCTGGCAAGTCCCGGCGTTCTCGAACTGATCCGTGCCACAAGCGTAAAAACAGGCAATATGGAACTTGCAGAGCAGGCCGCAAACGAAATGATCAAGACTTTCACCGAAACAGACTATGCTCTCGAGTCCAGGCTTTTCCTGGCGGAAGAGGCGATCAAGAAACAGGACTATAAGACTGCGATGAAGCATCTCAATCTGATTCGGGAAGTATTCGCCACCCAGTATGAGGCGGCTATCGCCCTCAGCCTGCTTGGAAAAATCTATCTTGAGGAGAAAAAATACAAGTTGGCCGATGATTGCTTCAAGAACATACTCGGCGTAAAGGAATGGAAGGGGAAAATATGGCCTGAAGCACTTTATGGGCGTGCCGAGGCTGCAAAGGGTTTGAATAAATATGACGAAGCTTGCGCCTTTTACGAAAGAATCTACGTGCTCTACTCGAATTACAAGGATTGGACCGTCAAGGCTTATCTGGGGCGCGCAGAGGCATTGTCCAAACTTCGCCAATATCAAAAGGCTGCGGAAACGCTCGAGGAGATGCTTTCAAAGCCTGAATTTGCCACATTGCCAGAAGCCGAAGAGGCCCAGAAACAATTAGAAACCTTAAAGAAGAGACTTTAATAGATGTTTAATTTAGCTAAAATCCTAGTATTTATGCTGGCATTGTCCGCCTCTGCTCTTGTCATATATGCCCAGGAACAGCCTAAGACGGATGCGCCCAAGGAAAAGAAAACACCAGTTTTCCAAGTCAAATACAAGGGTGGCGAGGACTTTACCGGAAGCCCCCCTATCAGGGCCTTCATTACCCTGGCGGGAAAAACCAAGGAGACATCCATAGTCGGATGGAACAAGGAAAAGATACTTTGTTCGGAAAATGCCAAAGGCGTGCCATATAAATTCAGTGAAATCGAGGCGGCCTATATCGTGCTAGGCAATTATGAGGAGTTCCAAGTGCAGAGGCTTGAGAACCAGAAGAAGTGGAAAGAAGCCTATACCAAGATACTTGAGGCTTTCCAGGACTTTCTCCCCTATGTTGAACTAAACGACAATAACGTTGTAAAACCGCTGTTCCGGGCCGGCCGCGACGTTATGGAAAGCGCAAAAAGCGAAGCCGCGAAAAGTTCTGGCGACAAACTCAGTGAAGCCGCAATTGCCGAATACAAGAAAGCGCAAGGCATTTTTGACAATATTGCAAGAGCCCAGTGGTGGCCGGAGTCCAAGCTTGCACAAGTGAAAGCCATACTCTGCATCCTGGCGGTAGGGAAGCTTGAGGAGGCTGCGGAAAAATTCGAGGCTATCCCGGAGCCGGAGATAGGGGATGTGTCATACGGGGCTTTCTGGATGGTCAAGGGGAAAATACTCTATGATCTGAAAAAGAAGCCTGAAGCCCTTGATGCCGCGATCAAATCAATCGTCTATGCAGACAAGGACATTGACTCCTTCCCTGATGCCCTCCTGATCACCGCCCAGTGCTACGAGGACAATCTGGATTACCACAGGGCAAGGGATACATATCTGCAGGTTGCCAGCCTTTTCCAGAAGACCGACTGGGGTGACAACGCCTTCAAGCGCCTCTCTTTCATAATGGAGAAAGGACTTGCCAAAAAGAAGGAAGATGTAGATATCGAGAAAGTCTTCTTTGATTCCGAAGAGGATATGGACGCATTGGCTACGAAGTTCATAAAGGAAACACTTGGCGGACAAAAAGAGAAAACTGAACCTCGCAAGACCGACAAGAAAGAGAAAACATCAGGCGAAAAGAGCAGTGACAAGAAAACTGCCGCGACGGAGAAGGCGACAGAAAAAGCACCTGCTGAAGAGAAGGCTCCCGCCGGTGACAAGCCCAAGCCTGCTGAAACAAAAGGCAAATAGGAATATCATAGAAATCCTAAATACAAAAAAATATAAGTGAAGGAGTAGGTGTTTATGGAAAGAAAAATGTTCTTCTCGGTTGGATTGCTCATGGTCATGGCTTTCTTCATTTGTTCCACGACGTTTGCCCAGGGTGCCGCACCCGCAGCGCCAGCGGCGGCAGGGGCGGCGGCGGCTCCCGCAAATGCTCCTGCGGCACCACCGCTTAAGGTTGAGAGCACCGTATCCCTCTGGGATCTGATCAAGTCAGGTGGCTGGGCCATGTGGCCTCTTGGTGCGTGTTCGTTTGCGACGATCGGCCTTATAATTTTGAATTTCCAGAGGGTTAGCATGAGAAAAATGCTGCCTTTGGACGTTATCGGCCGAATCAAGGCTGCTGCCGCATCCGGCAACCTCCAGGAGATGCATGAGCTGGCCGTCTCCACCGACTCCATGTTTACCAGGGCCCTGCTTGCAGGACTCCACCAGGTCAACCCTGAAGATCCTGTCGGATCCCGGGCCCAGGTGGAACAGGCTATTGGCGAAACGGCCGGACAGGAGGAGTCACGTTATGCATTCTATGTCAACTTCCTTTCCCTCCTGACGTCAATGTCTCCGATGTGGGGACTGCTAGGTACAGTCAGCGGTATGATCGGCGCCTTCTCCAAGATCGGGTCGGGAGGCATGGGTAAACCTGAGATGCTTGCGAAAAATATCGGTGAAGCGCTTGTATGTACGGCGTCAGGTCTTCTGATCGCTATCACGGCAATGGGCTTTTATTTCCTGTTCCGTAATATTCTCAACAGCGTGATGTCCCAATCCGAGGTGCATTTCAGCGAGATCCTGGACAAGCTGGTTCGCGGCGAAACGAAACCTATGTAGGCATTAAAAATCGCATATCTGGGGTTTGTTCTGTATGAAATTCAAGGAGAAAGAAGAAATTGAGGCGTCAAAAGTGGAGCTGGTGCCACTTATTGACTGCGTATTCCTGCTGCTTATCTTTTTCATGTGTGCGGCCACCATGTCCAAAGTTGACAGCGCGGCAGATGTCAATCTGCCCGTAGCCCCGAATGCCGCCGAGCAGAAAGATCCAAGCCATCGAGGCACGGTGAACGTTCTCACTCCGGGGACATATACGTTGAAAGGCGAGCTTGTGACTCCACAGAAGCCGTTCCTTGTTTTTGGTGATCTGGTTGATGATGAAGGGCTGCAAACAGTGATCAAGAAGTCATTGCAGGAGGATCCCGCCCTCCGCATCTATGTAAGGGCGAACCGGGATGTGAAATATACGATGATCCGGCGCGCAATGGAAGCAGGCGCCGCAGCCGGTGTTTCCAATATCATATTTGCTACACACCTGCAGGACCTCTACTTGGAGGAACATGGAAAATGAAATTCGGTAAAAAAAGAGCAATGAAATCCGCTGAGATCGATCTGACTCCTATGATCGACACTGTGATGTTCCTTCTGATATTCTTCATGCTTACGACTACGCTGAAGCAGAAGGAAAATGACCTGGGGATCAACCTGCCGGGCCGTATGGACTCCGGAGGGCCTGTGGATATGCCTGACGAGCAGGTCATCGAGGTCAACTCCCAGGGAGATGTCATACTGAACGGCAAGGTCTTTGAGGGCAAGGAGCTGAAGGATTTAACGAAAGTCCTGGTGCTCTACCGTCAGGCTTCAGATGCAAACAAGTCCAAATGCCTGATCACAATACAGGCGGATGAGAATTCTGTTTACGAGAGGATTGTCAATGTGATGAATGCATGCGTCGGAGCAGGTATATCCAATGTCACTTTCGGTGGCAGTACCGGTGGATAATGGAGAGTGTGGAATAACATAAGGAATCCTTGGACATGAAATTCCCAGATCTGTTAAATTTCATCAAGGCAAAATGGCAAAGGAAGGGGCCGGCTTCCCTATCGGGCTCAGTCCGGAGCAGCTTTATAATAAGCCTGCTCTTCCATGCTGCCCTGGTCCTTGTCGCAGGTGGTTTTATCATAAGCCACGTATTTCTCAATCGGGAAGCTACTTTCACGGGGCAGCCTCCGCCAATGAAGTCCTATGAGCCGCAGAAACTGGAATTCAAAGTCAAAGTTTCAAAGCAGCAGAAAAGTTCCAGCCGGCCGGCTGTGATGCCGCGTCTCTCTGCGGCCAAGACCTCGGATATTTCCCTGCCCGACGTAAAGATGGATCCGAAACTGGTCCAGACCAGTTTCCAGCCCAAATTCAAGGCTGTACAGGGAATGGGTGTTGGCGCGGGCCTTGGAAACGGCTACGGAGTTGGCGGTTTTGGGCAAGGGGTGTCAAACTTCGACTTTTTCGGCATAAAGGGAAGAGGCGAGAAGATTGCGGTCCTTGTCGACGTATCGGTAAGTATGGTTGAAGAGGAGAAAGGTGGCGTACCGGGCTTTGTCCGGGTCAAGGAACGCGTCAACAGCGTACTTGCCGCCCTTAAGGAAGGGACAATGTTCAACGTTGTGGTCTTTGCCGATTCAGCTTCAGTCTGGAAGGAAAACCTGGTAGTTGCCAATGATGAGAACAAGAGCAAGGCAAAGTCCTTCATCGCTCCATTCAATAGCAACATGCAGAATCTTGGCCTTACGTCAGGAAACGTTACCGACGATCCCAAGGGTTTGCCTGCCGACGGCGGCACGACGCGGCTCGACCTTGCGCTGAATGTCTGCTTCCAGCAGGGGGCCGATACGATTCTTATCATCACGGACGGTAAGCCTCAGGTCATGAGCAGATTGACGCCAGACCAGGTAGCCGCCGCCAACGCACAGCTTAACAGGTGGAGAACTGAGCATCCCCCGGCCACCCCTCCTGCGGGGAGCAGCGAACCGCCTCGGACAGTCAAAGTCTGGGTTCCGCCTCAGCCTGCGCGCCCGGCCAGGCCACCAGCCAATAAGCCGCCAAAGGAAGGCCAGCCTATAGACATGGGCGAACCTGCACGGCCTGCAACGGAAGGTTATTTTGAAGAGAGGGTTGTCGATAACAATCCTCATCCGCCGGCCCAGCAGCCTCCTAATTTCCTCAAGGCGGGTTTCTGGACGCTGAATGATTTTCTTAAACACCTGAAGCTCCTTAACGAAGCTTACTACGCACCGAAAGGGACCAAGCCGCCGGTCATCCACTGTATCGGATACCAGATTGACAAGGACGGCGATGATTTCCTCAGGGGAATCACAAAAGAGTACAAGGGTGTCTACAGGAGTGTAAAGAGTTTAAGATGATGAAACGCATATTACATCTGACCATGTTCATGTTTTTTTTATCCTGTGCCGTTTTCCCCCTTTCCGCACAGGACGTCAAGGAGTTAATTATAAGTAAGGAGCAGGAAGATTCAGGTAAAGCGCTGTTCACATTCAGATTCACCCCTGGGAAAAGCCAGGTCATAAAGCAGATGGTCTTTGAATTCCAGTACCATCAGGAGTTCCCCTTTGAGGACAGCACCGGCAAGAAATATACGAAGATCCATGAACCGGCCGTATTCAGATATACGCTTCCGGACGTAAAATTTGTTGACGAACTCGACAAGGAGATCAATTTCAGGGTACCCATGAGAATTGATCTGCTGAAGGTGATTTATGGCGAAAAACTCTTCAAGGATGAACATCCGGTGACAATATCATGCATAACGATATCTGCTTTCGACGATAAGAAAAAGTCTATTTTTGAATACAAGTTGAATGAAGGCGAATATAAATGGGATGAGAAGTCCCAGAAGCTTGAAATTGCAAAGTGATCCAGGCTATCAAGTTCCTAAAAAGGGAACACTAACTTTTTAAATTATCCGGGTTATTATGACAAATAGAAAATATATTTTTTGTCTATTGGTTTTTGCCAGTCTAACCCTTAATGCAGACAATACTGAGCCAATCCTCGCCCAGCCCGCTACTCTGCCTGCAGGCAAGGAGAAAACCGTCAAGGATAAACCTGACATCGGCAAAGCTGAGCCCGCCAAGCCTGAACCCGCCAAAGAAGTTACCATAGATATGGGCGCTACTGCAATATTTGCTCTCAAGGAAGCCTATAAGAAGGAAAAATCCGTTTTTACTGAACCGCTCAAGGAGAAGCTTCTGGCTATATTGCAGCAGAACATCACCGAAGCGGATCAGCTCTACGAACAGAAGAAGAAGGGCGGAAATGTCAAAGGCATGGCGATAGCCAAGGATATGAAGAGCATGCTTACCGATTTCCTTGATCAGCTCAACAAGAGCGGTGAGATAAAATTCCCTGGCAAGGTCCGGGATGAGCTGGCTGACAAGCTCGAACTGATCAAAAAGGAGTATACTGCCGGAGCGCTTGAGGTAAATGACAAGATTACCGCGCTTGAAGCCAGCTATCTTGAAAAATTCAAAACTGCTGCGTCACCACAGCTTGCCGATGCAAACCTTGCCGCTGCCGATGCTGAAAAACTTTTGAAAGAGAAATTCGCAAAATTCCTGAAGGAAGAGATCAAATGTTCCGAGCCCCCTCCCCCAAAACCCGGTGAAGCAGCCAATCCCGATGAAGTAGCAAAGGAAAAGGAGCCGGAATCTCCGATCATCGCGAGCAAAGGCAATGGAAACAAATGGAGTGATATAGGGGAGCTGAATGTCACAACGGGCGGCGCTGAGGTGATCCGAGTAAATCTAAAGGCGTCGGACGATTACTCCGAGGTTCAGCCCAATGCAATTTCCGGTTCCGACACCACCATAAAATACCGTGTCATCAAGCCGATAACCAGCGCGAAGGATGATTTCGCATACCGTCTGATGAGAGTACCAGGCAAAGGGGCGTGCGAAGTGCTCGAGTGGCCTTCCAATGGCAACAACATGGCCCTTGTCATCCGTACAAATAAGGGTCAGACCACCTGCTCCTTCATTATCCAGGCAAGCTTTTTGGGGAAAGACTCCGACAAAGCCTTTGGAAAGGAAAAATCTCCTTCCGTGAAACCTCCGGCGGCGGGCGCGGGAGAGACTGTTGCAGCGAGTGTCATTGAAATTCCTGTCCGTACAACTCCCGATGGCGCGAGTGTCATGGTTGACGGGCAGATCTACAGGGGAGCCAAAGGGGAAACAGTTAAAACTCCTTGCAATGTTCTGCTTACTAACGTCTCGCATAAGTTGAAGATCATCAAAACTGGCTATATCGACAAGCTGTATCCAGACTTTACTCCTGCGAAGGGCGCGGCCATCCAGTGCAATCTTGAGCTCGACCCCAATTTTAAAAAACTGCAGTTCCCTGCCAACACTCCGGACTGGAAAGCCCTTGGAATAAACGTAAAGAATGGTGACAAGGTTGTAATCGTGGCCGAAGGGAGCTGGAGCTGTGGCGATTCAAAGGATAGATGCGGACCGGAGGGCTATCCTAGCAATGATATCAGATTTGGTAAATACTACTTGGGCAAAGAGAAAGACAACCGGCTTATGATATCAGCCTATTATGGATGCATCCTTTTCAAGGTAGGCAAAGAAGGCAATATGCAAGCATATACTAGCACGATGAGAGACTTCACAGCGCCTGCGGACGGCGAGATCTACATGGGTGTCAACCAGGAGTCATCCCTGAGGAAACGTAACAGCGGCGTGATGTCAGTCCTTGTCGGCGTCATACCGGCCGGTCCCAGATAAATAGCTCCAGAGCTTCCAGTGGACAGACTTCCAACTCCATCTAAGCGTCTTTTCCAGTGAAACTTCCTTCCTTAAAACATCTGCATTTTTCGAGCATTTCTGATAATGACTCTTAAAATAAGAATTGTTCTCATTTATATGCATTTTCCCTTGACTTCCAGGTCATTAACACATATAATACCCTAATGAGTGAGGGAGCAGTTATGCGTTCAAATTTCAATCTTATGAAATCAGCCTCAAAACTGATGCGTTGGACATCATGTGCCTGCGCGATTTTCGCGTTGTCCATGCTGACTACCAGCAAGGTGGATGCTGCGGCAAGGGTGGCAAGCGTATCGGGCAACTGGAACAACACAGCCACCTGGGGCGGTTTATCGTTTCCTGTTGCAGCGGATACAGTGACCATCAACAGCGGCATCACGGTTACAGTGGCCAGCGGTCGCGCCGAAGCTTGCACCAGCATAACTTTCGCCGTAGCTACGACCGCTACGTCCTCAATAAATCTCGCCG
This sequence comes from Lentisphaerota bacterium, assembly GCA_025360875.1. Taxonomy (GTDB): domain Bacteria; phylum Verrucomicrobiota; class Lentisphaeria; order Victivallales; family GWF2-50-93; genus GWF2-50-93. The sequence goes on along the minus strand of JANYBI010000052.1, from coordinate 2,380 downwards.
ACGCTACCGCATCGTTGACTGCCAGTGGAGCAGTGACGTTACCTTTACCGGGTGCTGGAGGACTGAACCAGATCAATGTGGGGGCTGGCACCTTTTCAGCAGGATCTGTAGTCTTGCAGGGAACCAATGTCGGCACCTTCACCCAAATACTTATTTCCACGGGAACTGTCACAGTCACTGGCACAGGCAACCTCACATCGGCAGGCCTAGACTCCAGAATCGTGTTTTCCGGAGCTGGAACGTTGAACTTGGCCAGCGGATCGTTTATGAGCGGAACCAAAGGAACATTCACCGCATCAACTGGAACTGTTAATTTCAACAGGGGTGGTGCTCAGGCAATTGCTGCGTTCACCTACACGTTCAACAATGTCAATCTTTCCACTTCCGGAGCAAAAACACTGACAAACTCAACGATCAATGGCAACCTGACACTTAATGGCACTGTGACCGCAGCTGCTGTCGCCGGCACCATCGGAGGCAACCTCACTGTAGGCACTGGCACGACATTCACGGTCGGTAATGTCATATTTACAGTCAACGGGACCACCTCTGTGACCGGAACCCTGACCCACAACAATGCCGGAAGCCTGAAGACATACACCGGAAATGTCACCGTCAACAACGGCGGTAACTGGAATGAGACTGCGGCCACTGCGATCAACTTTGGCGGGAACCTGCAGAACGACGGAACCTTCACCGCGCTCACCGGTACGCACACGTTCACAGGAGCCAGCAAGACGTTCAGCGGTGCAAACGCGATTTCAATCGCAAACACTACCATAAGCGGTACGTATACTAACAACGGCACATTGACCGTTGGAACGGCACTGGCCGGAGCCGGCACACTTACGCAAGGAACGAACGCAACGCTCAACATCGGCGGGACATCGGGAATTACCGGATTGTCGGCAAACGCCAACACCAACACTGTCGATTATACTGCTGCGGCCCAGACTGTGAAAGCAGTCACATACATCAACCTCAACCTTTCCGGTTCTGGCGTAAAAACGACCACCGGTGTTACGGTCAATGGAATCCTGTCGATGCAGGGTTCAGCAACAGCTTCTGCCGCGCCAACATACGGAGCTGCCGCCACTCTCCGCTACAATACTGCCACAGCCCGTACTGCCGGCGTGGAATGGATCACCCCGTTTGCGGCCACCGGCGGCGTAACCATCGACAATACCGGAACGATAACTATGAATTCCGCTGAAGTCCTAAATGCTTCAGTCCCTCTTACCATCATCGCTGGCGCAACTTTAAACACGAACGCCGCCAACAACTGGGCTTTAACAGTTGGAGGCAATCTCGTCAATGGCGGAACATTGACAGCCAATGCATCTGCGGTAACCGTTAGCGGCAGCCTGGGCAACAATGGAACATTTACCTGCACTGGAGTTATTTCCGCCAGCGGGGGATGGACGAACGCCGGAAGCTTCACGGGAGGTGCTGGAACAATTGGTGTCACAGGCAGCCTGTCCAACAGCGGCACATTCAACGCCGGAGCTGGCGCGATAACTGTCAGCACGGATTTCAGCAACACGAATATATTCAATGCATCTGGAGCTTTGAATGTGACCGGCAACATCTCCAACACTGCCGGTACATTCACTGCAAACGCCTCCATAATCACACTTAACGGGAACTGGACTGGAGGCGGTACATTCAACGCAGGGAATTCAACCGTGGTGTTGAATGCGGCCGGTGCCCAATCCCTTGCCGGTGCCACTTACAGCAACCTTACTTTGGCCGGTAGCGGTGTGAAGACGATCGCAGGCGTTACGGTCAACGGAGTCCTGTCTATGCAGGGGACGACAACAGCTTCCGTTGCTCCAACGTACGGAGCCAATGCAACCCTCCGCTATAATACAGCCACGGCCCGCACTGCAGGTCCGGAATGGGTTTCCCCATTTGCGGCTACCGGTGGCGTTACAATCGACAATACCGGAACAATAACCCTGAATGCCAACAAAGTCTTAAATGCATCAGTTCCGCTCACCATCATCTCTGGCGCAACTTTGGACACGGACGCCGCCAACAGCAGGTCCTTGTCAATTGGCGGTGATTTCGTAAATGGCGGAACATTCGCAGGCAATGCGTCTGCGGTTACAACCACAGGCAATCTCACGAATAACGGCACCTATTCAGGTTCTGGAACGATAAATGTCGGCACTAACTTTAGCAACACGAACTCCTTCAACACATCCGGAGCCTTGAATGTCACTGGCAATTTTGCGAACACCGCAGGCACATTCACTGCGAACGCATCCACCATCACTGTAAACGGGAACTGGACAGGAGGCGGAGCGTTTACCGCTGGAACATCAACAGTTGTTTTTGCAGGTGCAGGAACATCGACAATAAATTCCAGCAACACTTT